>JAAFJK010000271.1 GCA_013298105.1 Cytophagales bacterium | reverse complement strand
GTCCCTCCTGTGGGTATTCCTGTAAGCGTAAAGCCCTGTACGTCAGCACAATAAGTAGCGTTTAGCCCTACTATAGCAGGGGCAGGCAAGGCATTCACGACTGTAGTTTTAGAGGCAGGAATCGTACAACCTGCCAATTCGTAAGTAATTGTATAATTGCCCACACCCAAAATGGAAGGGTTGAAAGTAGTCGCGACATTGCCATTTACTTTGAAAGTTCCCCCAGAAGGTGTGCCTACCAATGTGATAGCAGGTACATTTTCACAAAATTTCGGGCTAATTGCAAAATCAAGTTTAGTAGCCAATCGGATTTGTTTGGTGCTTGTAGTATTTTGAATAGAAGGGTCTGTAGGCAAGCCTCCGAACTCTATGTAGTAGCCAAATATATTGTTGTCATTGAATTTATAGTCATTCCAACGTCCATTTTCTAAGATGTGTGCAAAACTTTCATTTGTATTTTGGAAATTGTTTGGCTCGCCTGCCTCCCAATTATTGTAAAATCCGCCTATCGGTGTGCCATTTGCCAAACCTTGCCAAAACCGCGTGCCTGCTTCAGGACCCGTAACCCAATACCATTGTCCTTCGCCATTGGGCGAATAGGTGCTTGTGAAAGCGGCATCATCACTTGCCCCTATCCAGCCTCGTTGTCCAATGGAATTAAACGCAAAATTATTTTCTGTAACGCACAAAATAGTAGCCAAATAGCCCTTCAGTCCAAAGTAATTTTGTCCTTCTGCCGCTAATTTTGCATTTTGCCATGTGATTTGGGGAGCTGGCACGAACTTATAAAAATGTGCATCTGCACTTCCGCAAGGATACAAAGGAAGGGCATCACCTGCCGTAAAATTGATGGTGCGTGTAGCTCCATAGTTCGGTGTGGCACTGATATTTTGGTATTGAATACTTCGAAAAATCTGTTGATATTGGGCTGTAGTGGCATTGCCTACCAACGCAAGTACCCCTGTAGCGACATTGAAAGTACCTGTAACGCCAAATAAAACTGTGGGATATATCAGCCTATCTTGCGCACTGTTATAGCCTGCCCCAAAATTTACTATCGCGCCTGTCATGGGTGTTGCGCCTGTTACAGTCATATTTGCATCTACGCTTATGTTTGCGCCTGTCCAGCAAGTCGCGCCTGCCGTACTTGTGAGGGTAGGCGGTTCTGTGATATTGATGAATTTGGTAAGCGTATTCGTGCAACCATTTATGGTAGCCGTTTGGATAAGTGTATGCGTACCTGCTCCCCACGTACTTGGGATAAACTCTGTTACGGGTGTTCCGTTCACTGTATAGGTACTTCCCGCAGGCAAGCCCACAATCGTAAATCCTGTTTGTGTACTGCCGTAGGTAAGGTTCACATTATTGGAGAGGGTAGGCAAGGAGTTTACCATGACATTCAAAGTCGTGCTGGCAAGGCAACCATTCGCATCAAAAAAATTGTACTTGACAATTTTTTCACCCAAGCCTAAAGTAGCAGGGTTGAATACTGAAGCACTCGCGTTGTCTATCGTGAAATTGCCCCCTGAAGGCGTAGCTGAAAGGGTTACAGTAGGCGAATTAAGGCAATAACTACTCGCTAAGGCGATAGTCGCGGTAGCTGAACTTGCCTGCACAGTGCCTGTGATGGCTACATTTTGGGAAGTCGCACCAGTGGAACTCAGCGTTATATTGCCGTTGTAAGTACCTATGGCAAGTCCCGCTTTGAGGCGGATAAAAATAGTGGTAGGCAAGACAGTCCCACAAGCTGGGTTTAGGTTTAAGTTATTGCTGTAAGTACCGCCTGTGGTAAGTGAGATTTCATAGCCTGCTGGGGCAGAAACGACTAAATGTCCCCAAAGATTTTCGCCTTTTACTTGAAAAGTCTGGGGTACAGAAGCAACACAAGTAGCGGAAAATGATGTAAATGTAGGTAAGGCTGGTTCGAAGGAAAGGGTGGGCGTGCCAGTAGTGGGGGCGAGTTTTGCTACAAAAGCGTCCTCAAGCCCCATACTTGTCAAGTTAATGCCTGAAACAACACAACCATTTATGTCAAAATTTACAGTTTCCTGAAAACTGCCCGCAAAATATACAAACTGATTATTATCTACAAACAGCCCCCTGACTATTCCACCATTTATCAAGGGCTTTACCCAAATAAAGTTTGCATTATTGTCTAATTTTTGTATAAATCCCTTTCCTTGCATAAATGCAGGTATAAGGTATGTACCAACATTATAGTCAAAATCAACAAAGAAACCATTTCCTGCATTAAAAAAACCCGTCAAGTATATGTTGTTATTATTGTCAAGGCAAATTCTATTAAAAAATATGCCTCCATTGCTACTTTTTGCCCAAAGAAAGTTACCTGTATTGGATAGTTTAGAAATAAAACTGAAGTAAGGTACTGAAATGCCTGATAAATTAAAAACGCCAGGTCCTGGGTCAAAGTCTTGTGTATTTCTGAATCTACCAACCATGAATATATCATTATTTGCATCCACATTTATATCTGTGATAGAAATGTCATTTAGAGATTCTATATTAGTTCCAAAAGTACGTACCCACACAAAATCGCCATTGCTATTTAGCTTCTCTACAAAACAAATCCCTGTACTGACTGAAAAAACGCTTGCACTGGGGTCAAAATCTACTATACCTGAAAACCCACCTGCTAAATAAACATGATTTGTACCATCTATTTCTAAACTCGTTACCGCGTCATTACTACTTCCCCCAAAAGACTTTGCCCATAAAAAATTGCCATTGCTGTCTAATTTTGCTATAAAAACATCTGACATTCCTACTGCGGTTAGTGGAAAATTGGCAGGGCTTGGGTCAAAATCTACAGTACCAGTAAATCCACCAACACCATATACATTTCCCGCATTGTCAAGGTCTATTTTCGTTATATTGAAATTAAGGGTTTTAACCCACACAAAGCTGGCATTGGTATTCAATTTAAGTAAAAAATTACCTGTTATAAGTAGAGTAGAACTTATGTCAGGGTCTATATCTACCTCAAAATTAGAACGTCCAGCTAAATATATATCTCCTGTTGGCGTAACTTTTATGTCATTGATATTCACACCGCTATGATTTCCTATATTTTTAGCCCAAATAAAATCCCCATTGGCATCTAATTTTTGCAAAAAGGTATTTAAAGAAGAACCAGTAGAAGATATATTAAATACACCTGCATTGGGGTCAAAATCGACAGTTCCCATAAATGAACCCAAGGTATATACGTTTCCTGCGCCATCTACTTCAACATCAGTAACATAGTCATTTAGTCCGCCCCCCATACCCTTCGCCCACACAGTATTCACTTGCCCCCAGCTTGCCTGCCAAGTAGCGCACATCAAAAATAGTATAAAAATAAGTCTTTTCATAACTTTTCGGGGTTTTAGTTGATTTTTTTTTTACAAAAGTACGCTTTTTTTATTCATAATTGCAATACTTCTTTATAATTTTTGGTTCTTCGAAAGTTATTGCGGAGGCAAAACTGTAGAACAGGCTTCCAGCCTGTTTATGACTTGAAAACGACAGGCGAGAAGCCTGTGCTACAGCCTATTCCGTAATAACTTTTTAAGAACCCAATTTTTATTTTGAAGCTGTCTATAAAGTTTCACGATTTTGATAATATGACACAAGCAAAGCGCGTAATAATTTTAGAATAATCTCAATTTTGATTCCTGACATATAGTACCACTCATGTTTTTTGCCTATTTTTGTAATGTTTGGTAGGCAAGTGCCTACTTATGGTCTAATCTTGATATACTATTACTTTGCAATCTGTTGAAACAAGTTTTTTGAGCCTTATACGCGAGCATCAGCGCATCATTCACAAAGTCTGTAGAATGTATGCTGATGATGCAGACGACCGACAAGACCTTTTTCAAGAAGTCATCTTACAACTTTGGCGTGCCTATCCGAGCTTCAGGGGTGATGCCAAAGTAACGACATGGCTGTATAGAGTCGCACTGAATGTAGCTATCTCAGATTTGAGAAAGAAAAAATCGCGCCCCGCACCCGACCGCCTCCACGAAAACCTCTTTAACCTTAAAGATGACTCGCCACAGGTATTCCAAGATGAAAATATAAAACTGCTTTACAAAGCCATAGACCAACTTTCGCAAGTAGAAAAAGCCCTTGTAATGCTGTATTTAGAAGAACATTCGTATGACGAAATAGCCGAAATCATGGGCATCACTGCCAACAATGCCCGCGTAAAAATGCACAGACTTCAAGATAAACTCCGCAAAATCATGGCAACCCTTACTTAAAATCAATCATGTAGCCCCTAAAACTCCCCTTTCACAAAACCCTTAATCGTACATATTCAGATGGAACTCAATGACCTCCAAAAAACATGGCGCACGCTCAATAAAGACTTGCCTACCGAGCCGAAACTGGCACTCGATACAGCAGGACTAAAGCAAATCCTACAAACACGCTCAAAAGGTGTATTGGAAGACTTGCGCGTGAATAGCATCAGAGAATTGTGGATAAATATGGCGTGTGCAGTAGGGATATTTGTGGTATTGGTTTTAGAAAATAACTTTGTGATGCGGTTGGTATTCAGTGGATTTATGGTGTATGAAGTGCTGTTGGGCTATTATTTTTATAGAAAATTGCATCTTTTACATCAATTTGCCTCTCCCGATGAGAGCCTAAAAACTTACCTCACACAACTTACCAAACAACTGCATTGGTTCTTGAGCATTTATAAATATGGCAATGCGTTGCTGATGCCACCTGCTTTTTTGGCGGGGCTTTTTATGGGCGGATACTACAATTCGACTGGCTTTTGGGCGCGATGGCTCTCACAAGATATAGGTTATAATGCGTTGATTATAGCAGGTTTGACACTTTTGGCAAGTGTATTCGGGTATGTAGTCATCACTTGGTGGACGAACCGCCTTTATGGGGTACATTTGGCGCGTCTTGAACAATATATCCAAGAACTGCAAGACTGAGTAGATTTTAGATTTACGATACTGTCCGCGTGGTAGGCAAGGTTTTTATTCGTCCTCTTCTTTGTCTATATCTTCGCCTCGTGCTATGGCTTGGACTTCTTCGAGGGTTAGCTTAGATAATTTAACAACGTTTTCTATAGGCATGGCTTCTGCTAAGAGGTCTTTTGCAAATTCTATTTTCATCATGCGTTTTCCTTTGTCTATGGCAGTTTCTGTTACCCCCATCTCGATGCGTTTGTTTTCTATGTGTCGTTTGTAAGCAAACTGGTCTTCAGGGTTCATGTTCTCATATTGCAATACTTTTTGGGCTTCTTGCATACCTTTAGCGGTAAATGTGGGCTTGATTTCGCTTTTTTTCAAAAAATATATCCACTCATCAAGCGTATCTTGCACCTCTTCTTTGAAACTACCTACTCGGATAATGTAGTATTTAGGAAAAATATCCGCAACAGTGTCTATGCCATATTTTGTTTTTTGTACTTTAGTAGGGTTTAGAATGTCTTTTTTCTTCCTACCTACGAACTTTCCTTCGTATTCATAAACATAATCTTGCCCTTGTCCTATCCGAAAATACATGATGTTAATAGAATAGGCTTTTTTGATTTCTCCATAAGGCTGTCCTTCGCTGATATACTCTGTGATAAGTTTGGAGATACCAAAGACCATTCTATGAAAATAATCCACTTCGTCATCATATTGGACTTCTATAAGCATCAGTTCGTTTTTATTCGAGCTTACCAGAATATCCACCCTGTCATATTTATCTTCTTCGTGCTGTTTGTTGCTTTCGCTCTCAAGTATGCTTTCTATTTTTACATCAAAGCCTAAAAGTTCGCTCAGAAAGCCCTCCAAGACCTTAAAGTTTTCTTTGTGGCGAAGGACTTTTTTGATAGCCCAATCAAAGCTGATAAGTGTACGTTTTTGCATATTATTTAGATTTTCAATATGCAAACATACATTTTTTTTCTTATTTTGCTATGCCTTGGTACAAAAATATTTTTCTAAACTCTCTCTTTTGCCAGTAAAAAAATACGGTTTACGATACTAAGGAACGAGTAAAAAATAACTTGGACATTTTACTAATCTTTTGCGCTTATACTTCGTTGCAATATTCATTACAAAACACCGCTTTGCGCTTCTATTGCGCCTTGTCTAAGCACAAAATATCGCGCAAAATCCTGACCATCTTATTTTTTACTCGTTCCTAAAATCGTAAACCGTACATCTAAAATCATCAATCTATGACTATCTCACTGCCAGCATCTCGCGGTATTTGGCAAGCGGCCATATCTCGTCTTCTACGATAAGCTCGAGTTTATCTACGCTGTATCGGATAGGCTCAAAGTATGCCTTTATTTTGGTATCGTAGGCAAGGGCGATTTCGCGTGCATTGCCAAGGTTGTTTGCCTCTTTGCGGGCTTCTATCATTTCGTGTACGTTTTTTTGAATTTTACTGATATGTTCAGATATATTCTTTACGGCATCTAAGATAGTTTTAAAACTTGGCACAATGTCTTTCAAACCTGCCTCAGCCAATCCTTGTAAGTTTAGCAAAAGTTTATTTTGGTACGTTACAGCCGCAGGTATCACTTGATTCAGGGCTATATCGCCCATGATGCGCGACTCTATTTGTACTTTTTTGATGTACGTTTCGAGTTGGATT
Organism: Cytophagales bacterium; assembly: GCA_013298105.1. GTDB lineage: Bacteria > Bacteroidota > Bacteroidia > Cytophagales > Microscillaceae > RDXI01. The sequence goes on along the minus strand of JAAFJK010000271.1, from coordinate 3,729 downwards.
TCGTGCCTTGCCTCGAGTTCGCGCTGATTCATGATGTCGTTATCGACAAAAAGATGCTCTGCTTTGGGCGTTACGAGTGCATCAAGAGCAAGAGGCGAAGATTTCACGTTGGGTAGTCCGCGCTTTTCAGCTTCTTTTACCCACTCATCTGAATAATTATCTCCTTCAAAAAGTATATTTTTGGAGGCTTTGATATACTCACGCAAGATATTCAGAATGACTAATTCTTTTTTGTCTGTATTATTCTTATCTTCGTCTTTTTTGCTACTTTTTGCATACGCCTTGTCAAAATCTTTCTTGAATTGGGCAAGTTGTTGGGCTACTATGGTATTCAGTACAGTCATAGGGGCGGCACAGTTGGCGGTGCTGCCTACTGCCCTGAACTCAAATTTATTGCCTGTAAAAGCAAAAGGAGAAGTGCGGTTGCGGTCTGTATTGTCAAGTATGATGTTAGGTATTTTGTTTATACCCATTTTCATGTAGAGGTTGTCGCCTTTTTCGAGTTTTACGGTAGCGTTTTTCTCCAACTCCTCCAATACATTCATCATCTCACGTCCTGCAAAAATAGACAAAATCGCGGGCGGGGCTTCGTTTGCGCCCAAGCGATAATCATTGCCTGCTGAAGCGATGGTTGCTCTCAGTACATCTGCATAATCATGGACAGCTTTGACTACATTCACAAAAAACGTCAAAAATTGCAAATTTTCTTTGGGCTTTGAGCTGGGAGAAAGCAAGTTTTTGCCTGTGTCTGTACCAAGCGACCAGTTGTTGTGTTTGCCACTTCCGTTGATGCCTGCGAATGGTTTTTCGTGAAAAAGCACTTTGAAATTATGTCTTTCGGCTACTTTTTCCATTACGTCCATGAGCAAGATATTGTGGTCGACTGCGAGGTTCACATCTTCAAAAGTAGGCGCACATTCAAATTGGGCAGGAGCGACTTCATTGTGTCGAGTGCGGACAGGTATGCCGAGTTTTTGGGCTTCTATCTCAAAATCAACCATAAAAGCACGTACACGCGAAGGTATAGAGCCAAAATAATGGTCTTCCAACTGTTGCCCTTTGGCGGGTGCATGACCAAAAACCGTCTTGCCTGCCATCACAAGGTCTGGGCGGGCATAATACATAGCTTTGTCAATCAAGAAATATTCTTGTTCGGGTCCGAGCGTGGCTGTTACGCGCTTCACGTCTTTGTCAAAAAGCTCACACACTGCTGTAGCCGCTTTATCTACAAAAGCGACAGATTTGAGCAAAGGCGTTTTATAATCGAGTGATTCGCCTGTATAAGATACAAAAATAGTAGGAATACAAAGTGTTTTGCTCCCTTCTATCTCCATGATGAAGGCAGGCGAGGAAGGGTCCCATGCGGTATAGCCGCGTGCTTCAAAAGTCGCGCGAATACCTCCGCTTGGGAAAGACGAAGCGTCAGGCTCTTGCTGTACAAGTGCGCTTCCTTTGAATTTTTCGAGTACACTGAATCCTTTGTCTATGTCAAAAAAAGCGTCATGCTTTTCGGCAGTAGAGCCTGTAAGGGGCTGGAACCAGTGCGTATAGTGGGTTACTCCTTTTGCCATTGCCCATGTCTTCATGGCAGAAGCGACTGCATCTGCAAGTTCCATGTCTATTTTTTGCCCTTGTTCTATGGCAGTAGCAAGTTTTTTATAAGATTCCGCGCTGATGTATTTGCGGACGGTAGCGTCATGAAAGACATTGATACCAAAAAAGTCAGATACTTTTTCGGCGGGAAGTTCTACCAAAACGGTAGGACGGTTTTGTGCAGTTTCTACAGCCTTGAAGCGTAGTGTTGCCATGAGTTAGGAGGTTTTGGTGGGGTATATTGATTTTGAGGTGCGAAATTAGCAAAAATATCTGTATTTCCAAAAAACAGGTTCATTTTTTAACTTGTTTTTATGAAAAATGCTATTTTTCAGCCTAAAAATACAAATATTTCACACTTCACCTAACGCAAAAGTTTGGTTATCAAAATTTCCCTAAATTTTTTCAATATGGCTATCACTTGTAGCAGTTCATCTTTTTTGGTAACATTAAAGGATTCAGAAGTACAATATTGCTTGCCTTCCAAGACCGTAAAACTCCATTGCTTGCCTACCACTTCACACCCATAAATAGGCAATCCATCTTCATTCAGGGCTTGCGCAATCAGCATACCCTCAAGTAGTTGTGCCATAGAATCGCCTGTAGGTTTTTTGTGAGGTTTCCATTCTTGCACATGAAAGTAAGGGCGCAAAGGCTTGTCCATGATGCCTTTAGAAATCATAAAATCAGCTTTTGTTTTCAAAAAATAGCCATCTACGGTAGCAGAAATTGTCTTTTCTAAATACGTTTCATATCCTTGTCCATCTATCAGGTCGCACAGCTCCAGCAAAGGTGCGATAAACTTTACCTTAAGTTCTTCTTCCTGCCAGCTCTCTATGTCTTTTTTAGCACGCAGCCACAACTTATCAAAAAGTATTTGCTCAGAAGGATTAAGTATAACTTGCGCATCTAACCAAGTTGCCATAGTGGGCGTATGGGTAAGTTTGATTTTATCCAGAGTCAGGTTCAGTACAAGTTCAGCCTCTGTATAGTTTTGCTCTTTGTTTTGTTTCATACCACAAAGTTACAAAAAATATCCTAAACTTTCACGACTTTTGTATGTTTCATGAAAAATACTTAATTTAGCGCAATGATTTATAATAAACGTAATTTCTAACCATGCTACGAAACTTTTTATACCTTTTCCTTTGGCTCGCCTGTGGGCAGGCAAGTTGGGCGCAAATTTCACACTTTGGTCGAAGCCTCCAAAAACAACACCCCAAAACACCCGAATTTGTGAAGCAAGGACACATAGATTCTACGGTGCGTTTTATTGAAAATAAAAATCAATGGGACAAAAATGTGCTTTTCAGAGCCGCTATCCCCAATGGTTTTGCGTATTTGCTTGATGATGGTTTTCATTACTTGCTTCACGAAGGAGCTACCAAACCCAAAGATGAAAAAAATGCTTCTGCCAACACCCACCCACATGGCGACCTCCGCGAAGTGATAAAAGGGCATGGTGTCCGCGTAAAGTTCAAAAATGCCCTCAAAGGTACAAAAAACAGAATCCGCACTGAGAACGAACTTATCACAAAATACAACTATTTTTTGGGAAATGATGAGAAGAAATGGGGCTACAATGCCTCTGCATACAATCAAGTAGGCTACCAAAATGTCTATGAAGGCATAGATGTCAAAATGTTTGGGCAATACAAAACCTTGAAATATGAGTTTCATGTAGCCGCCTATGCAGATCCTCAAAAAATCCGCCTTGCCTACGAGGGGGTGGACTACATCAAAATACGCGAGCATGATGAGTTTTTGGAATTCGGCACTTCGGTAGGCAAGGTCATGGAACAAAAGCCATATTGCTACCAAATCATACGCGGACAGGAAGTCCAAGTTCCTGCAAAATTCAAACTTATAGGCAATGAACTTAGTTTTGAGTTCCCACAAGGCTACGACAAAGGCTTTCCACTTGTGATAGACCCTGTACTTATTTTTTCTACCTATTCGGGCAGTACAGCCGATAACTGGGGCAGTACGGCTACTTTTGATGAAGCGGGCAGGCTTTATTCGGGTGGTATCGTATTGGGTGAGGGCTTCAAAGTTACTACAGGGGCTTTTCAGACACAGTTCAAAGCAGTGGTAGATATTGGCTTGCTGGTATTCAATCCTGCCGCTACCTCTCCC
>JAAFJK010000395.1 GCA_013298105.1 Cytophagales bacterium | reverse complement strand
GTTACATTTGCACCATCTGTGGTGGTGCTTGAGCCTGCATCTGCTTTGTGCCAAAGGCGTAGATTGGAACTTACCCCGCCTGGGCTTTGTGCCTGTGCGGTTGGGCAGGCAAGGTGCAAGAGTATTAAAAATGTTGTAATGTTGAGGAGCAACGTACTCGTTTGCCCCCATCGCCACACGCCTTGCCTACGGTTGGGCGGTGCAGTCTGTGGATTACAAATCCGTTTTGTCAAAGTGTTAAACATAATTGAAAAGGTTTTAATGAAACCAAATTGATAGTGCAAAATTAGGCGCACTATGCTTCTAAACCTACTCTTGTACCCCTTCAAATACACTCCATACACACCTTGCTTACCCCTTCAAATACACTTCAAACTACTTTTTAAAGCCTTTTTCACTTCAAAATCACTTCAAAACGTGAAAAAAGGATTATCTTTGAAGTATTAAAAAGCTCTTTTACAAAAATGAAACATTTATTTACTTGCTATCTTCTGTACTGGATAACTCTGCAAACCGCTTGGGGGCAAGATGTGTCTTACCTCCAAAGTTTTGAAGTTAATTTCAACAAAACCACAGACCTTGCGCTACAACGAAAAATGCTGTTGGGGTTGCATGACTCTGTAAAGAAAGTTATAACAAATGGTGAGAATATTAAACTAAATAAAATGTATGATGATTTTTGCAAAAAACTAATAACCGATATTTCAGCAAATCCCACACAACGCAAACTTTTGCCTTTGGCACATTTGAATATGTCTTCTTTGCATTTTTACAAAGACGGGAAAATCCGCTTGGAATATGCCTACAAAGCCTTAGATGAAGCCAAGAGGCAAGATGATAAGTTTGTAATTCGCAAAGCACTCCAAACCATCAGCTCCTATTTGGTTTCATACAGTTTGCATGACCAAGCCCTTCCGTACTTATTGCAAGAAGAGCAGGCATTAAAGGCAGAATCACCCAATAAAGTACCTCATGACTACAGCAGTACTGTCAATACTATAGCTATGTGCTATCAAAAAATTAAAAACTATGAAAAGGCGGCTGCGTATTTTGAAAAATGTCTGCAATCAGCAGAAATAGCCAAAGACACCGCATGGATAGGACTTGCCTACGGCAATATGGCTACCATGTATTGGGAACAAAAAAATTACACACGCGCCCTTGCCTACCTAAGACTTGATGTAAAATACAGCCTTCTAACCAAAAATATAGGCAGTGCCATCAATGCTTGGATAGCCATCGCACAGATACAGCAAACACTGGGAGAAGGCAAAAAAGGCTCACAGGCTATGGACAGTGCTTGGGCATTGCTGGCAACTATTCCCCAAAAAGACGTAAATCACCTTGTGTACGCAATACCACTCTATAAATCTGCCTACAAATTTTACAAGGAAAACAAAGAATTTGAAAAATTGCCTATGTATGCAGATAGTTTATTGAGTTTTTTTGAAAGGCAAATAGAAAGTAAATACAATCAAGATTTGAGTAAAATACACGCGCAATACAATGTAAAAATCAAAGAACAAGAAGTTCAAAGTTTGAAAAAAGAAAAAAGTACAGAAAGGCGCATCTTGTATTTGATGGTAGTCATTGCTCTTTTTGTGATAGCTTTTGCTGTAACGCTTTTTATGAATAATCGCAAACAACTCAAAATAAATGCTTTACTGAACGAAAAACAAGAGGAAATAGAAAGCCAAAACGAAGAACTCAATGCGCAAAAAGAATTACTTGCCTTCCAAAACGAAGCACTGCAAAACCTTAACAGCACTAAAGACAAACTTTTTTCTATTGTTTCGCATGACTTCAGAAGTCCACTGAATGCTTTGAAAGCAACCACTTATCTCATGTCAAAAGAAGATATTAGTTTGGAGGAAATCAAAGACTTGACACTCCAAGCAAAAAATCAAATCAACCACACTTCTTACTTTTTGGAAAACCTGCTTTTTTGGGCAAAAAGTCAATTCAAAGGCTTTCAAATAGAAGCAGAAAGTTTTGACCTTGCAGAAGTTTTGCAGGAAAATCTGACACTTGTTTTGCCACAAGCAGAACAAAAAGGTGTCAATCTTGCCTACCAAGCACAAGCACAAGCGTTGGTGCTGGCAGACCACAATATGATTCGTTTGGTGGTGCGCAATTTGCTCTCCAATGCTGTCAAATATTGCAGGCAAGGCGACACTATCCAACTTTCCTACCAAATAGATAACGAGCAAGTTACTGTTTCTATCCAAGATACAGGCATAGGCATGAATGCAGAACAGTTAAAAACTGTTTTCACGCCCCATGTGGCTTCCACATACGGCACAAACAACGAAAAAGGGGCAGGCTTAGGCTTGATGCTTTGCAAAGATTTCGTAGAACGCAATGCAGGCAAGATTTGGGTAGAGAGCGAGGCAGGCAAGGGCAGTACGTTCTTTTTTACCTTGCCTATAGCCCAAACTGAAAATACAGATACGGCAGATGGTTTTTGGGTGGAACGGTTGGAAAATGGTGGGACATTGTATAGATTGTGATGCCCAAGCCCCACAATGAAAATTGTGGGGATATCGTGTGTCCTTAGAAATCTTAGAAGAACCCCTATTTCTTTATCAAAGGCAATACGATTTTGTGCTTGCCTGCCTGAAGATGTACGAGATACGCACCCGCAGGCAAGGTTTGGGTAGGCAAGGTCAGACTCTCTTTAGTTTCAAGCGTTTGTAAAGTTTTGCCCTGCCTATCTCTCAAGGTAAGATAAACAGTTTTGCCTTGCAGGTTTTGGAAATCTAACGAAACCACACTATCGGCAGGGTTTGGGTAGAGTTTTACACGCTCACGCCACCATTTGTCAGCCTCAAGTGCTGTAGCGAGCGTAGCTCCTATTACTTTGAAACTAAAAGTAGGCGACAGCGTAATCGTGCCTTCATGCGCACTTACAGTCTGTGGTTCGTATTTGAGCGTAAAATTTGCTGTACCACCCGCAGGCAAGGTTTGGGGCACAAAAGCCGACTGTACTATAAAGTGAGGCGAGTCTGAAGTAGGTGTTTGGATTTCCAACGGCTTTTCGCCTGTATTTTTGATGGTAAATGTCTTGGTGGGGAAAATCTGGTTTATGACTGCTATATCCATCGAAAACGAGCTTTGAGGCGCGATTACTTGAGTATTTTGTTTCAAAAACAAGGCACCCGCAGGCAAGGCAGGCAAGTCTGTAGTAGGTGTTTTGGTCAAGATGTTGTTTTGGACAGTCCAATTCTCCCAACTTCCGCCTACGCCTGTACGCCAATCTGTGAGGTCAAGATAACTGCTTGCAGTCGCATTGCCTTGTATTTTGTAGGCTTTGACTGCCTTGCCTGCCTTCTGCCAAAGCAAAGGTTGCCCGCTTATGCAGGTTTCGGGAGCAGAGGCGGGAAACTCGCCATTGGTTTGAAAAAAATAGGCTATGTCGGTTGAGTTTTTGCCAAATACACTTGCCTTGCCTGCCCCATCTACGGCTACGGCGGTTTGTTCGTTGCAGGCAATTCCACGTGCATTTACTTCCCAATCTGTTTCCATTCTTGCCATAAAAGCCACTTGCCTGCCCCCGCGTGTGCGCTGGTCGAAGTGCGTATCAAGTACGGTATTTTGCAAATAAGGGGCAGCCACGAAGTCGTTTTGTGCCAAAATATTCATATTCGCGTGGTAAGGATTGGGCAGGGCTTCACTTGTAATGACCCCGCTATTTTGGGGTGCATAATAAGCCCCACCAAGTATCATCATGCCCGCACTTGTACCTCCCACTACAGCTTTTTTGGTCTGTAGAAGGTAATTGATGGCATCTTCTACGGGTGTATCTTTCCAATATTGGTAGTATTGATATTGGTCACCTCCAGCTATAAAAAGAGCTTCAGCATTTCGGATTTGGGTGGCTACATAACTATCAAGTGCCGCGTTTTTGGAGGGAATAAGCAATGTTTCGACAGAATGGACTGTAACGCCCAGCTCTGAAAATAGGTAACTGTTGTATCCATTGCTTCCCGAAGCACGAATGACTACAACATCTCCGCCCTGCGCGCGTTGTAAAAACCACTTCATGGCATCATTGTTGTCTGTGCCACCGCCAGCCAACAAAAGTCCTGCCTCATGTGTGGTTGTAACGTCAGTGGCATTGCCGACTATCCAACTTGTATAGCTTTGAGCGCGGACAGGGCAGGCAAGTATGCCTAAAATGAAAAATAAAAACAGTGTTTTAGAAAACATAAGGAAATTTACGATTTATGGTTGTTGTTATCAAAATCAAGGGCTATTTTTTGTGCTTCCTCCAAGTCGGCAGGTGTATCGATGGCAAAAGTTTCAAAATCAGTGAAGCCCACACGCACCACAAAATGACTCAGCCACCGCAACTGTTCTAAGCTCTCGGCTCGCTCAAGGGCAGAAACAGGCAAAGCAGGAATTTGCTTCAAAACCTCTGTTCGGAAACCATACAAACCAATATGTTTGTAGAACGCGCCATGCTGTAGCCATTCATTTTGGGGAATGCCTTTGAGGTATGGGATAGGGCTACGACTGAAATACAACGCGCGTTGTGTATCATCTAACGCGATTTTTGCTTCTTTCTCGTCCGTTAATTCAGCCAAAGTAGTTATTTTTTTGCCCAAAGTAGCAATCTGTGTATCAGCATAATCAAACATACGAATCAGCTCTGAAATCTGGACAGGGTTTAGAAAAGGCTCATCACCTTGTATATTCAGGATAATATCAAACTTGCCTGCCACGTTTGCGGCTACTTCAGCACATCTGTCTGTGCCGCTGGGGTGGGTAGGCAAGGTCATGTGCGCCTTCCCACCAAAAGCAAGTACATGGTCATAGATACGCGCATCATCTGTAGCTACTATGACTTCATCAAGGTCTTTGCAAAGACTTGCCTGCGTATAGACGCGCTGAATCATAGTCTGGTTGCCTATCATAGCGAGGGGTTTGGCAGGCAAGCGAGAGGAGGCATAGCGGGCAGGTATTATAGCGAGTGTAAGCATTTTAGCGAAGTTTGGGGTAAGAAGTTTGGGGTAAGAGATTGATGCCCCAAAAGTACGTAACTTTTTAAACAAAAAAAATACAGCACTTCCATAAGAGGTGCTGTATTTGATAGGTTATCCTTTACCCAAATTTATAGTTTTATATAGCGTATCTGTATAGGACAGATGTTTTTCAGACTAATTTTTCACAAAACTATGTATTTTTTTCAAAAGTAGGTTATAAAACAAAGGTTATTTTTGATTTTTTTGTATTTTTTTGATGATTTACCTTCAAAATTGTACTCAAATAAGTAAAAGTTAGATAAAACAAATAAAAACTAAAAAATTAGTTAAAAAACTATAAAAATAGTTGCATAACTAAAAAATTAGTTTTAACTTTGCAAAAGAAAAGGAGGACTGGTGGACTGGTTTACAGATAAACAGGCTTATTATCCTTATACACCCGTAAACCCGTCCACCCATCTACCTGTAAACCCTATTTTATGAAAGAACTCACAAAAGCAGAAGAAGAAATCATGCACGTGCTTTGGGAAGCAGGCAAGGGTTTTGTAAAAGACCTGATAGCCCGCCTACCTGAACCCCAGCCAAAATACACTACCGTTTCTACTATCATCAGGATATTGGAAGAAAAAGGTTTTGTGGGGCATAATGCCTACGGAAATTCGCATGAGTATTATCCACTTATCACCAAAGAAACCTACAGCGAACACGCGACCAAAAGCGTGATGAAAAAATATTTTGGTGGTTCATTGAATAGGCTCGTGTCGTTTTTTGTGGATAAAAATGATATAAGCGACAAGGAATTAGAAGAATTACAAAAAATTATTCAAAAAAATCAAAACCCATGAGTTATTTTTTACAAGCAAACGCCTTTTTGATTTTCTTTTATGCCTTGTACTTTTTGATGCTGAGGCGCGAAACCTTTTTCAAATGGAATAGGGGATATTTGCTTATGTCTGTGGTGCTTTCGCTTGTGATACCA
>JAAFJK010000010.1 GCA_013298105.1 Cytophagales bacterium | reverse complement strand
TTTGGCGCACGTAGCTACTTTGGAATATGCCCAACTGTACCTAATCATGGGCTTCAGTGCCGACAAAGATTTAGCCAAAATATTCGAGAAACTCACTGCCTTGCCTACCTTGCCTGCCTATCACTTCTGCCCCTACAACGCCCCCAGAAGTATGCAGGTAGCCGATTTAGTCCAGACCGCAGGCAAGTATGGCATCACAGGCACTGCACACGCAGACGTGAATAGTGCGCTTGCCTATACGAAGGCGCGGGCAGGCAAGGACGATATGATACTTGTGTGTGGGAGTATTTTTGTGATAGCAGAGATAGCAGAGCTTTAGGTAAAATCATCTGCCTGACAAAACTGTTGAAGCAGAACCCCCTATCACCATTTCTAAGTTTTAACACGCTCTTTTTTAAATATTTGAAACTTAAAAGTCAACTTTTCGTTAAACAAGGGGGTTATATATACAAAAAGTGCAAAAAAAAACGATATTAAGTCAAATTATATTAAAAAAGTACAATTTAATCTTTAAACTTATCCAAAATTACCAGCAAGTTATGAATAAACAACAGATACAAGTCATAGAAGCTGAAATAGAACAACTGTCCCACGAAAGGTCTTTGCTATTCAATGAATGGATTAACAAAGTCAAAGAAAACGACCGCAAATACGAACTTTTGGGCGAAGACGAGCCTGAAGGCATCAACAAAGCGGCTGATTTGCTGAAGCAACAAAGGCAAATCAACCAAAAAATCCTACAACTTTTGGCAAAAATGGACAACGTAGCCCTGAAAGCCTTATAGATGAAAATTTTATACATCTTGTGCCTGTGCATTTGGCAGGTAAGTTTTTTGTGGGCGCAAACGCCAAAACCAGCGAAGGGAAGCCTCACACACATAGAGAACTTCCCTTCCCAATTTGTTGCTCCACGCCATGTAGATATTTGGCTACCCGATGGATACACTCCGCGCCAAAAATATGCTGTTTTGTATATGCAAGACGGACAGATGCTCTTTGACTCTACCATCACTTGGAACAAACAAGCGTGGGGGGCAGACGAAACCGTTTCCGCGCTTATGGAGGCTCAAAAAATCAAAAATACTATAATAGTAGGCATTTGGAATGGCGGAAAGTCGCGCCACGCTGAATATTTCCCTCAAAAGCCTTTTGAATCTCTTACGCCCTACCAGAAAGACACGCTGTTTCGCGCTTTTCGCAATAAAGACACCAAACTTTTTAATGACACCATACAGTCCGATAAATATTTGAAGTTTGTCGTAACAGAACTCAAGCCGTATATAGATAAGCACTTTTCTACCCACAAAGACCGCAAAAACACCTTCATAGCTGGCTCAAGTATGGGCGGGCTTATCTCCATGTATGCTGTATGCGAATATCCCAAAATATTTGGCGGGGCGGCTTGCCTCTCTACGCATTGGGTAGGCGTATTCAGGACAGAAAACAATCCTATCCCTGATGCGTTCATGGCATATATGCAAAAGCACTTGCCTGCCCCCAAAACGCATAAGATTTATTTTGACTATGGTACGGCTACTTTAGATGCGCTTTATCCGCCTTTTCAAAAAAGGGTAGATAAAATCATGCAAGATAAAGGATTTTCTGCCAAAAACTGGCTTACCAAAGAGTTCGTAGGGGAAGACCACAGTGAACGTGCATGGCGAAAACGCCTCGCTATTCCTTTAGAATTTTTACTCGTTCCTTAAATTAAAATACCATGCTCAACATCTACCACGCACCCGAAGCCGTAAACTGGACAAACGACCGCCCCAAAGTGTTTTTGGCGGGTTCCATTGACAATGGCACTGCTACAGATTGGCAGGCAAGTTTGATAGAAACCCTCCAATCCAAAAACATAGCTATAGATATACTCAATCCGCGCCGAAAACACTGGGACAGCACTTGGGAAACCACTTTGGAAAACCCACTTTTTGTGGAGCAAGTAAATTGGGAGTTGGAAGGATTAGAAAAAGCGACTTGCCATGTTTTTTATTTCGCACCCGCTACGCTTGCACCTATCACGTTGCTGGAGTTGGGCTTGCATGGCAGGGCAGGCAAGGCAATAGTCTGTTGCCCGAAAGGATATTGGCGCAAAGGCAATGTAGATATGGTATGCCTTCGATATGGCATTACGCAGGTCG
>JAAFJK010000300.1 GCA_013298105.1 Cytophagales bacterium | reverse complement strand
GATGGCATTTTTTTCGTCTGGCAAAGTCGCCATATATTTATCGATGCCCCACTCTCCTGCGAAGGCAGTCGCGCTGTCAAAAAGATTTTGCCCATCTTGCATATAAAGTACAGGATATGCCCTGCGGGAAGTGGCATATTCGGGGGGAAGATATATCCAAATACGCCTTGTGCGGTTCAGGGGCTTCATCTCAAAAGCCTCTTGCATGAGGTGTACGTGGGGAGTAGCAGTAGAATTTTTCATAACAAGTAGTTCAACTTGCCTACCAAACAGCAAAATAAGCAAAAATGGAGGCGGGCAGGGGGCTAAACTGCAAAAGTAAGCAATAAAAGCTATCTATCCAACCAATCTTTTAAGCTGGGTGTTTTTTCACGACTTACGATAACTTCTTCGGGTGCTTCGGGGACAAGATGGATTTTTAATTTTCCATTGAAATAGGTGTGAATACTTTGAATGGCTTGCAAATGCGCTATGATTTGGCGGTTTAGCCTGAAGAAATTTTCAGGATTCAGAACTTCTTCCAACTCATCTAAAGTATAATCCAAGACATATTTCTTGCCTGCCCGCGTATGCAAAAACACGATTTTGTCTTCAGCCTGAAAGTACGCGATTTCCTGCTCGGGTGTAGAAATCAATTTTTCGCCTATTTTTACCAAAAAGCGCGATTTGTAGGCTTTTTGATTGCCTTGTAGCTGTGTGATGAGCTGTGAAAGATTCTTCTGCCAAGGATTTTCGGAAATGTTTTTTCGGAGATTTTGCCACTTTTCGAGGGCTTTTTGAAGCTCGTCTTTGTCAATGGGCTTGAGTAAATAATCAATGCTATTGACCTTAAATGCCTTCAAAGCATATTCGTCATAAGCAGTCGCAAAAATAATGGGTGCTTGGACTTGGACGTGGTCAAATAACTCAAAGCTCAATCCATCAGCGAGCTGAATGTCCATAATCACGAGGTCTGGGGCAGGCAAGTGCTGAAAGAAGTCTATGGCAGTACTTACGCTGTCGAGTATGCCTATCAGCTCGGCGGTAGGCAAGATTTCCCTTATCATTTTTTCAAGACGGCGGGCGGCGGGCGCCTCGTCTTCTATCAATAAAATTCGCATGAAATATGTGTAAGTATAGGCAAGGGGGTTAATTGTAAAAATCTACAATGTACTGCAAAGTACCAAGCAAAAGAGGCAAATTGTCGAGATATAAAATATTTTCGTCAATAAAAAGTATTTGGTTTTGTAATTTTAGAAAACGCCATGTTTTCCCATCTGTTACTGCGCCATAAACTATCTCAAGTGGGCATCCTTCCATTTCATTAAAAAGCCTTGCGCCATACATCTGTGCAGCGGCTTGGGGGATAGCCTTATCTATCAGCCCTATTTTAGCTTCGGTAATGCTAAATACAGGGGCTTCAATGGCTAAAAAATTGGGTGTTCTGGTAAACAAAAAATCTATTTCTCCATTCAAATTTCGCTCTTTATCCACATTCAGTTGCTCACCCGAAAATAACTCGATAGAGGGGTTATTTATCTTGATGTCTGTTAGAATGGGCGAAACTAAATACTCACTGACTGCCTTTTCTGTGGTGATAGCCATTTTCAAAGAAGTTTCTAATACTAATTGTAGGCGCGCGCTCGGAGTTACAGTTGGAACAGTCATGTTTTGAAAGAGTGCTAAACGTTGTATAGTCAAGCCCAGTATTTCATGTATTTGCTTGGCGGTAAAGGTTCTGTATGCCATAAGATTTTTTTGATACAAATATAGTTCTTTTTAGTGATTTCTCGAGTTTTTGTGGTTTTAATTCAAAAAAGACTCTATGTTGTGGTAAAAAACGCCCTGTTATTTTTTGAAATCAAAGGTACTACTTTTCAAATAAAAATGCTACCTTTGTGCTATAAAAATAGGGTTCTTCAAAAGTTATTGCGGAATATTCTGTAGAACAGGCTTCCAGCCTGTTTATCATTTGAAACAACAGGCTGGAAGCCTGTTCTACAGTTTTGCCTGCGCAATAATTTTTTAAGAACCAAAAATAGCCATAAGAAAATGAAAAAGAAGCAAGATACAGAGATCGAACCCAAAAAGAATTGGAAAGAGGGCGAATTAGTGATGACTTTCAAACTCAAACCCATTCGAGAATACCAAACGCCTCTTATGGAGGAATGGCTTAACGCGCCCTTGCCTACTTTTGATATGGTGGAGCAGAGTATTTTTGATAAATACCTGTTAAATGCCATCAAAAATATCCATGGTTGGAGTGAGGAAGACCTCAAAATGAAATTCATTGCCCATATTATCGCACTTGGTCTGCTTGAAGAAGGCAATGGCATTACAACCTGTTTTGACAAAACTATCTCTGCTACTGTCGAGAATATAAAACTGACTACCAAGTCGGATTTTATGGTGGCTTCGGGATATATGAATATTATCCAACAGCCTTATTTCCACTTTCAAGAGTATAAACCCCTTTTGAACCCTACAGGCGAGCCAATGGCGCAACTTTTAGAAGCGTTTTTGATAGCGCAAACAAAAAATGAAACTAATTTTCCTTTGTATGGCGTGGAAGTGGTAGGCAAGCAATGGTCTTTTGTCATCATGGAAGGCAAGGATTATTGCATCTCGCCTCCCTATATTGGTACAGTAAAAAATGATTTGATGCACATTATTGCTATCCTACGCAAATTCAAAGAAATACTGGAAACAAGATTGATGAAAATGTAAGGGGTATTTTTGATTGAAAAAAGCTACACAAAAGCGCGGCTTTGTGGGCTTCTCAGCCTCATCAAAATCCTCCAAATACACCTCCTTGCCTGCCCCATCAAGCACGCGCAAAGTAAATGTTACACAAAAACGAGTTTGTTGGCTTTCGTTACGTTTTGCTTGTTTATGTGTATAGTTTTTGTTTGGGGAATATTTGTTTCTTGCCTAATTTTGCGCATCTAATCAACCAATAAACAAGATGGCAAAGAAAAAGGAGATTTTAGATGATGAAACGCCTAAATCTTGGTGTGAAGGCGAATTGGTCATGAGGTTTGAACTCAACCCCATACGTGGTGAAACGACTCCTTTGATGCAAGAATGGCTTGACGCGCCCTTGCCTCAATTTACCAACAATGAGCAAGAACGATTTGATACTTATCTCAAGCGAGCTGTTCAAAATATCAATGGTTGGAGTGAAGAAGACCTCAAAATGAAATTTATTGCCCATATCATCGAACTTGGAAAATTGATAGAAACTAAAGGCATTACTACTTGCTTTGACAAAACCATTTCAGGCATGGTAGAAGATGTGCGACTTACGGTTAAGTCGGATTTTATGGTGGCTTCAGGCTATATGAATGTTATCAAAAAGCCCTTTTTTCATTTTCAGGAATACAAGCCTGTACTAAACCCTACAGGCGAGCCTATGGCGCAACTTTTGGAGGCTTTTTTGATAGCACAAAGCAAAAACGAAATACCCCTTCCTTTGTATGGTGTGGAAGTCGTGGGCGAAAGTTGGAAGTTTGTCATTATGGAAGGCAAGGATTATTGTATCTCGCCTGCCTACAACTGCCTCAAACGTGATGATTTGATGCACATTGTGGCTATCCTGCGGAAGTTTTGGGAGATATTGGAAACGAGATTGATGAAGATGTAAAAGCCCAGCAAAAAGTGGGGCTTTTTGTTGTCATTTTGAGTTAGCACACTTGGGCAGGCAAGTTTTCTTGCCTACTTTTGCACTATGAAACAAAAACTACAAATTTTGATTTGTTTTTGGGTACTAATAGCCTTGCCTACCGCAAGCCACGCACAACAAAACGTGATAGACAGCCTCCAAAAAGTATTGCACAAAAAACTAAACGACACCAATCGTGTAAAGACGCTTGTGCAGTTGGCAGCGCAACACATGAATATGTTGGATAAAAAAACAAAAGAGTATGCTGAAAAAGCCCTTACATTGGCTCAAAAAATAGATTTTCCAAGAAGTGAAGCAGATGCACTTTTTATATTGGGCATCTATGCATATAATTTTGATGAACCTAAAGAGGGTTTGCTTTTCTACAGAAAATCCCTGAAAATTGCTGAAAAAGCCAATTATCATTCTTGCGTGGAGAGGTGCGAACAGTTTTTTGGTAATTATTATTACCATAATGGCAATTACACCAAAGCCTTGATACACTACCATAAAGCCCTTGAGATAGCTGAAAAATATCAATACAACTATTCTGTAGCTACGATTGCAAACAACATGGGATTAGTATATCAAAATGAAAAGGATTTGGATAAGGCTCTATATTTTTTAGAAAAATCAGCCAAATATGCTAAAAAAGAAAATGACAATGCGCTACTTGCGGGCGTACTGGGAGATATGAGTGGCATCTATACAGAACAAAAGGCATATCAACGTGCTTTGGAATATGCCCAACATGGATTTTCTATTGCCCAAAAAACGCTTGATTCCAATCTTATCTACGACACCCAAAACGAAGTAGCCAAAGCATACGCGGGTTTGGGGCAGGCGCAAAAAGGCGTAGATTTGTTGCAAGAAAGCCTTGCCTACTTTCAAAAAAATGGCAATATTTTCAATGAAGTTTATTCCCAAATTGAATTATCCAGAATTTATACACAAACCAAGCAATTTGATAAAGCACAAAAAGTGTTAGATAACGCCCTCAAAGCTACCCAAAAAGAAAAGCCACAAGACCAGATACGCGCCATTTATGAGGAATATACGACACTTTACAAAGCAAAAGGAGATTATAAACTTGCTTTTGAGTACCTCGAAAGGCACAATGTACTGAAAGATAGTATATTTGGGATACAGAAAGTACGCGAAATCACTGAAATAGAATATTTCTATGAAAAAGACCAGAAAGAAAAGGCTTTGGCATTACAAAAACAACAAAATAACACGCTCAAAGCAGAAAATAAAGCCAAAAATTTGTGGATAGCAGTATTGGGTTTGGGTGTATTTTTGATAGGTTTGGTAGCGGTTTTGGTAGTAAGAAATAGGCAACACAGGCTACGATTGGCTAAACAGGCTTTGAAAAATACTCAAGAAAACATACATAGCATAGAGCAAGAACTTTACAAAGCACAACAAGATATGGCAGGCAATCAAGCACAGATAAAACAGTTCCAAAAGATGCTGGACGACAAACGTGCTGAAGTCTTGAAAGAAATCAAGGCAGAAAAATATATCAATAAATATGAGGGCGGTTTGGAGGAATACATCAATTTGCTACTGCCTGACTTTATCACAGCGCAAAATGAACGCTATCCTGACCTCTCAAAAGAACATTTATATTTGCTCTTTTTTAGAGAAATACACTTGAGCAACAAAGAAATAGCTACCAAATTTGGTATATCCGAAACTGGCGTAAGAACAAGATGGAGCAGGTTCAATAGCAAGTATCACATTGATAATCAATGATATAAGTCCACTCCATGAAAATGTAACATTTTGTAACGCTGATTTTTTGGCTATTTCAATCCCTTTTTGCAGTTTTGAGGGAAAAATAACGCACCCCAAAAATATGCAAAATCTTACTGAAACAGAACTTCAAATAGCCGTAGCGATGAGTGAACTGCTGATACGCAACTTTCCTGATAGATTCTCGATGAAAGAGGAGGAAAGGCACGAAGCCATAGCCAAAGCCCTACAGATAAATAAGGGTAGCACTGTAGATAAACACCTCGAAAGGGTGTACGAAAAACTGAACTTGCACAGCCTGACTGAGTTAGTCTTGTGGCACTTCTTGGAATATAAACCCGCTATCGCTAATTAGCGTATAGGCTTTTTTGGGTGTTTTGAAAAATACACCCTAAATTGCAACATGAAATGAATATTTACTTTACCTGCCCTACTGAAATAAAAAAACAGTTTTTTATACGTGGTTGGGGAAAGTAGGTAAGTTATGTATCTATAAATTAAATCATCATTCTATATAAAATCCTTTTCAATATGCCAAACAACATCTACCAATTCCAAACCTTTCCGCGCTACTTGCTGGTAGTGTGTATGCTCGCAATGCTCTCGGTGGGGAGTGTGACGGGGCAATCTCCCTACAAGTTACCTTGGGCTTCTGGAATAAGCTACAGCTGTTCACAAGGGAACAATACAAATATTAGCCATAATGGAGAGGGTGCATTCAGCTTTGACTTTTTAGTTAGGCAAAATGCTAGTACAGGTTCTACCATTAACGCTTCACGAACTGGTATTGTAAGACGTTTAAAAGAGGATTCAAATACTTCTTGCGCTAATTCAAGTTGTGCCAATGACGCTAATTTTGTTATTATTGAGCATTGTGATGGTACAGAAGCATTGTATCTGCATCTTGCACAAAATAGTGTTATTGTAAATGTAGGCGATTATGTTTTGCAAGGACAACCTATTGCAACAACAGGACTCACAGGTTGGACAACAGGTTTACATTTACACTTTCAAGTTCAACCTTCAAATGGTTGGAGTTGGTACAAACAATCTGTTGCTATCTCTTTTTCAGATGTAACAGCAAATAATGGTGTGCCACAAACTAACCAAAGTTACACTTCAGGAAACGCCTATAATTTGCCCATCAACGACAACATGAGCATCTACGGAGGCGATGCTACAGCCACAGTAGGCAAGACTGCCAAATTTTATTTTTACTATACAGGGGCGGTTACGGCAAGCAATATCATAGCAGGCGGGCAGGGAAGCAGAGTGCGCATAGGTGATGCAACTGCACCACAATACGCCAATATTACCAACGTACAAAATGCAGGCGGAAATGCCAATATGAAAATCGTAACCGTAACGATGCCTGTAGGTACTGGACTTACCAATGGACAAACGTATGACATAGCCTTTTCGCTCAATAGCCAAGTTTATACAGGTGCAAAAATCGTCTATTACCAAAAAGCAAAAGACGTTTTGACAACCGCAGGCATCACGACTACAGAAACAGGCACTAACAATTCCTTTCCTTGGATGGCTTTCTATGCACGCATGGCTCTTGAGCGTGGGTATATGCGCGGTTTCAATACTACCAATGATATGACAAATGGCGAAGCCACAGTTATCATTGTGAAAGCCGCACTCGAAGCAGGTTATGCTGGCATACTCGATGGGAATGATGGGCAACCCTTCCGTATTCGTACCGAAACTACCAATGGCACTTATACTGATGTTCCTCCGTGCCATCCTTGGTTTCCGTATATACAAACGCTCCGAAATTACGGTTATTCAGGGGCTGTTGCGAATTTTGGCGTGAATGATTTTACCACTATAGGTAGTATATGCAGTAGGATAGTAAACGTTTTCAAAATACCTGCTACCCCAACGGGTAATCCTACTCTTTTTGGTTCAAAAATAAATATTTCAACCAATGACCCTATAGCACGCATACAAAATGTAAGTGTAATAAGGCAATTAACGAACGAACTTAATTCTCGCACTATAGAGAAAGGGTTTGCGAATGCTATAGACGTTACAGATATAATTTTTGGTAATGGCTCGGTTACAGTAGATGCTACAGCGCGTGTGCGCAGGCAAGTCCTTTCAAAAATGTTAGTGAATATCTATGATGCTAAGGCTAAAGGTGATGCAGGCAACAAAAGTACCTCAGACATGAATAAATTTGTCATTATTGGCGATAAATTCGAGCTTACTGAAAGTACATCAGGCTCCGCGCCTACTATGTCATCACAAAACATCACGATGCAAAGCGGGCAATCACGTGAGTTTGGTTCAGGCATTACTGCCTTGAGCAATGGCACACGCCTACATTATTACTGGACTTTCAGCGATGGCACTGCCGTTTCACAAAATCCGAAAAACAGCAAAATTACTTATACTGCCCCTACAGTAACTGTTACCACGACTGTAGATGCGTATGGCTATTTGGCTACTGAAAACGGCATGGCAGGCGAGCTTTTTACAAAAATAACCGTAAATCCCCTCCCCGCAGGCTGTAACCCCGCCACCATAACCGCCACCGCAAGCAACAGTTCTACTGCCTCTACTTGCCAAAATGCCAATATCTCGCTCTCATGCACCTTGCCTACAGGCGCAACCGTAACGTGGACGGGACCCAATGGCTATACTTCTGCTACCCAAAATCCTACTATCACGAACATACAGACTGCCCAAGCAGGCATCTATTATGCGACTGTAAAAGTAGGCACTTGCGAAAAGGTAGTTTCTACTGAAGTGCAAGTGGGCTTTTGTACGCCTCCACCTGTCGCGCCTACAGTGCAGGCAAGTGGCTTGAATTTTACGAATATAGGGAATGACAATGTAAAATGCAACTACACTTTTAGCAATGCTGATAGAGTTATCATATTGATGAGCCAAAGCCCTATCACACAAGCCCCTGTAGATGGACAAAGCTATAGCGCAAACAATCATTTCCCTTCTGCACAAAGTTTGGGCAATGCGAAAGTGATGTATGTGGGTACGCTTACTTCTGTATATGTGTATGGGCTAACTGCCTCTAATACACAACCTTACTATGTGGCGGTGTATGCCCTCAATGGTACAGGCACTGCTACCAAATACCTCACTACCAATCCCGCAAGTTCTCAGGTTACGATTCCTGTGCCTATTCCGAATATTGATTTTAATTGGGACCCTGAAACCATTGTAAGCGGACAGCCTATAAATTTTAGTGTAAGCGGTGGAAACTTAGTTTCTGCTAACTGGACTTTTCAGGGCGGAACACCCTCTACAGCTACCTCAGTTTGGGGTGCTAATGGAATTATTTTTGCTACTGCGGGAACATACAACGTAACTTATTCAGCCACTAATCAATGGGGAGGTACGAATACTGTAAGTAAGCCTGTTACTGTGTTGAATGCGAATGATTTGAAGCCTGACCTTGTTCCGCAATCCATCAATGCTTCTAATGTTATCGTGATGAATCAATCATTTACAACAAATTGGAATGTTGCTAATATTGGGGTAAATGACTCGCCTGCCATGACGCTTACAAGAGTGTATTTATCAAGCAACACTACTTATGAACTTGGAGATGTCCAATTAACAGAACAAATTATTTCTAATACCATATCAAATCAAAACGCAACAACCATTACCAAAAATATAACCATTCCATCGGGTTATACAGAAGGCACATGGTATTTGCTTTATATGGTTGATGTAGGAAACTCTGTTGATGAAAAAGATGAAGCAAATAATATCACTTTTAAGGAAATATCGCTATTGAATGGAAAGCCTGACTTAATTTTGCAAAGTTGTACTATCACACCAAATCCAGTTCGTTCTGGTGGACTGCTTACAATAAATGGACAAGTTAACAACATAGGTACATATCAAACTTTTACCAATGCTACCATTTTAATTTATGGTTACATATCAGTTGATAACATTTTGAGTGCTGACGATTATACTTCTAATTTTATTGCTGGTTCTGTAATGAATGTATATCCTAATCAAATAGCTAACTTTAGTTCTTCGCTATATCGTGTACATCCAACAATCCCAAATGGAAACTATTTTTTTATTCTCAATATAAGTTCAGGGGAAAATGCAGAAAGTAATAATAATAACAATACTTTTTCAATTCCTATAACTATATCAAATCCTACACAGCCAACTAATCAAACACAAGGCTTAAACTTGACTAATGTTACCACTAATAGTATTTCCGCAAACTGGACTACTAATGGCAATGGTACACAACGAGTTGGAGTAGCGGGTTTAGGCGAAATAACTTATTTTGACAATGCTAATGGACATTTTCCTAATGATGGTATAGATTATAATGCGAACTCAGATTTTACACTTGCGCAAAATATAGCTACAATCAATGTACAAGCAAATTATGCTCGTAGAGTTGTTTATGAAGGAAGCGGTAATTCTGTGAATATTACTAATTTACCTTCTAATCGTGCAGTATATTTTTCTGTATTTGATTTTAATGGTACAGGCACAAATACAGATTATTTGCATAGAAATCAAGAACAGGTAATGACAGAAACTAAAACTTCAAACATACCTCACAACGGATGGGAAGAAGTTTTAAGTGATAATCCTTATCTTACATCTATGCAGATAACGCCTAATGGAAGTATATTTTTAGTTCAAATATCTACACCCTATAACATTTTGAAATCTAGTGATGGTGGTAAAATATGGAGAATTTATAAAGTACCAAGTACAAGAACTGAGCATCTTAACTTAGTTTTTGTTGATAATAATGTTGGTTATGCTTATAATTCATTTGAAATATTTAAAACAACAGATGCAGGTGTTACTTGGAATCGAGTAAAGGATTTTTTGAATACAACAGAGAATATCAAGAAAATACATTTCTTTAGTGCTTCTAGTGGCATTTTGTTGTCTTATAGAAACTCTGGAAATTCTGCTGTATTTAAAACTACTGATGGTGGGATTAATTGGATTTTAGCCCAGCAATTTCAGATGGGACTTCTTGATATGCAATTTATTAACTCGCAAATAGGTTGGGTAGTAGGTCAGAAAACATACAAAACTATTGATGGGGGAACTTCATGGAATACAAACACAATGTCTATAAATGTTTCAACAAACTCTTTTGGTTACAAAATATTTTTCTTAAACGAAAATATAGGTTGGGCAGACAGTGGTAATAAACTATATAAAACTATCAATGGAGGAGAAACATGGACTGAAATAAGCACCCTTGTTGGCTCTACAAGTGCAGTAGGTAAGATATATTTTACAAACGAATTAGTTGGTTATATAGTTGGTTCACAAAGGTTTCTTAAAACTATTGATGGTGGTATAAATTGGACTAATCAAGGGTTATTATCAGGTATTAGATACCATGACATTTGGGTTACATCATCTAACAATATTTGGGTTGCTGGTAGAGAAAAACTCCTGTTTACCTCCACAGGAGGCGAAGCCCGCGCCATCAATGCGCCTGCCTTGCCTACCACTGCGTACTGCGAAGGAAGCACAGTCAGCGTACCCTATACTATAGCAGGGACATTCACAGCAGGCAATACCTTCAGTGTGCAGTTATCAGATACAGAAGGGAAATTTACGAATCCGCTTGTATTGGGTACAGTCAGTAGTGTAGCGAATGGTACTATCTCTTGCACCTTGCCTGCGGGCATAGTAGGCACAAGCTATAAACTGCGCTTGGTAGGTAGCTCGCCTGCCACTATAGGCGCGGAAACGAACTATGCCCTTACTATCAACCCGCGCCCACAGGCAAGTTTTGTAGGGTTGTTGCCAAGTTATTGCAATAGTTCTTCAGTCGTTACTTTGTTGCCTTTGATTTCGGGAGGTACATTTTCGGGTACAGGCGTATCAGGCGCATCATTCAATCCCACTACAGCAGGCGTGGGTGTGCATAACATCACATACACGCTTACACAAAATGGTTGTACTTTCAGCACCTCGCAAAGCGTAGAAGTAACGACTGCTACAGTAAGCATCACAGCCCCCAATACTTCGGGTTGCAAAGGCGAGTCTGTGCTTTTGCAGGTAAGCAATCCGCGTCCTAATGCAGTCTATCAGTGGCGCAAAAATGGCGTAGATATAGGCGGGGCAGTAGGCACTATGTATTTTGCTTCAGAGTCAGGCACAGCCATCTATAGCCTTACAAGTGCAGAAGGAGGTTGTACAGCTACCTCCAATAACCTAAGCATCAATATCATAGAAGTAGCCAAGCCTACCATTACACCCAACGCGCCTATCTTAGCCTCAAGCTCCTCTACAGGCAATCAATGGTATTTCAATGGCGTGGCTATAGCAGGTGCGACAAGTCAATTCTTTACCATGAACCATACTATAGCAGGGTTTTATACGGTAGAAGTTACACAAAGCGGTTGCAAAAATACGTCAGAGTTTTACGGTGTTTCTGCCCCCGCACCTAATGCGCCTACAGCTTTGGCAGTAGTCAGCAATAGCAGCACGCAGGCAAGCCTCACATGGCAAGACAATGCTACCAACGAAACGGGTTTTGTGATAGAACGTTCTGTAAATCCTACTTCGGATTTTGCCTCTATAGGCACTGTAGGCGCGAATATCACCACTTACATAGATGCTACAGCAAGTACTTTGGCTACAGGTAGTACGCTTTATTATCGCGTCATGGCTACAGGTGCGTCTGTCAATTCAGGCTACAGCAATATACAAAGCGTAAGCAGGGTGCAAACCCTTACTTTCCCTGCCATAGCAGACAAAGTATTTGGTGACTCGCCTTTCGCGCTCACAGCTACCTCAAGCGCAAGTTTGGCAGTGAGTTATAGTATCAGCACGACACCCGCTACAGGCGTGGCTACCCTTTCAGGCAATACCATTACGATAGTAGGATTGGGAAGTGTAAGCGTTACAGCCACTCAAGCAGGCAATGCAAACTACAATCCAGCTAC
>JAAFJK010000368.1 GCA_013298105.1 Cytophagales bacterium | reverse complement strand
TCCGTAATTTGTTCAAAAAGAAGGAAGAACTTTGTAGAATACTAACTATTGTATTTAGAACTATTACTATAAATTTAGCTCGTTTAACTCCTTTTTTATCAAAACAGGTAATTTTAAGAGTGTAAATAAATAAAAAAAACACATTTGATTTATAATTTAGCTAAAAAAAAGTAGGGTACAGTAGAAAAAATCTAAGCCAAGATAGCCATCATATTCGTTTTGTTCTACTAAAACATCAAAAACTATGATAGGCAAATTTTCTATTATGTGTCCCAGCGTTTCTACAGTTTCAACGTTTATTTCTTTGGCATTTTCTTCTTGAGTGCCTGTTGTAACTTTCGTAGATTGCGCCTTTTTGAGATTGAATCCTAATTTTGTGGCTATCTGTGGCACAAGTACAGTATTTGTGTAACCTGTATCTAAGGCTAAAGTAACTTCTATTTTCATGTTCAAATCTACTTCTACCAAAATAAGCCCACTTTTTGAGAGTGAAAAATTGTATAGTGCCATATCAGTCTGTTTTTCTAAATAATCCTACTCTTTTGATAGGTGTTTGTTCGGCTGTTATGCCTGTGAATTTGGTAAATATTTTTTGGTATGTAT
The DNA here is from genome assembly GCA_013298105.1 of Cytophagales bacterium. GTDB lineage: Bacteria > Bacteroidota > Bacteroidia > Cytophagales > Microscillaceae > RDXI01. The sequence continues at coordinate 5,684 of JAAFJK010000368.1, read as the reverse complement.
CATTTTCAAAATATAGCTGAAAATGTTGCTCTGAGAAAGTATTAAACTCACTCTCGTCTGCCCCTGCAAATAGTACAAAACCTTTGCGAACATTTTTGAGCTTGCCTGCCTCGCCTACAGGCACACCTACCAAGACCCACATATTGGGGTATTGTCTGGTTATTTCTTGCCAATCAAGCAAAACATTTGTATTGGGTTGGATTATCATATGCTTTTTTAGGGATATAACGCAAAAAGGCAAACTGTAGTATAAACCTTGCCTGCCTGATAACAAAAAGAAGCACTGATGGGTGCTTCTTTTTGTTGTATGAATCAATTACAAAAAAGTATCTCTACTTGATGTGTATAAAAACCAAATTTTGAGTCTGCTGTTATGAAAGTCATTTTTTCATGATAGGCTGTAGCTAAAAGAAGCCTATCAAAAGGGTCGCGGTGTATGTCTTGTAAATTGATGTTGTTGTATGCTTCTATGTGTGCGTTGTGTATAGGCAGAAAATTATATCCGTCTTTGAGTAGTTGTGCATGGATTTCTGTAATGGTTTGCGGTGCTTCGGGTAACTTACCTATTTTTTGCTTGATAGCAATTTCATAAAGGCTTATTTGGCTGAAATAAACAGGAATTTCTACATTTTCAAGTATCCTTTTTATGTCAGTATTCAATCTATCATTTTGTGCAAGAAGCTACAAAATAATATGCGTGTCGAGAAGATAGCTTTTTTTCATGACTTAGTACATATATTCTTTTAGGTCGTCTAAAGGTTCATCAAAGTCGTCAGGAACAGACATCTTGCCTGCCATACTCCCTATAATCCTTTTTTTCAAAGGTTTTTCAGTCGTATCTTCTAAAAAAGTAACAAGCACTTTCGTGCTTTGTGTAATTTGGGGTTTTTCTTGCAAAATAATTTGTCCATTTTCATAAACACCCGCTACTGTAGTAAGCATATTTTTTTAAGGTTTAGATTTTAGAAATATAACGCAAAAAGGCAAGCTAATAGTATAAACCTTGCCTACAATCTATCTCTGTTCCAAGCGATTCAAGCGCGTATCTATCTTTTTCGTTATGTTCGTTCAAGTCTTCAGACTTGAAGAAAAGGCATTGCGGTCTGCGACCGCTACGCCAAAGGCGAACAACCGCGCTAAAAACCAACACTAAAGACAAACCAAAACCGCGCTAAAACCCTGCAAAACAGGCGTTTAGCGTGGTTGTTTTTCTGATTTGTTTATGTGTTATTGATTGTATATTTTTGCAAAAAATATAAATCAATGACTTTGATAAAATGCTACAAATAGACCTTATAGATGGCGAAGTGTTGTTATTTTCCTTTCAGATGGGCGAAGAAAATGTGCAAGGTATCACAGATTTCAAAGTAGAAACCGAAACATTGTATCTTATTAACTTACATTTACAAGGTTCTGAATCAGGCAAAATAGGTAGAGGCACATTGTGGGAAATGGCAAAAGATTTAGGTAGGCAATTTCAGGCAAAAACAGTCGTTATACAAGGGGGAAAACGTACTACAGGAAAGTATAAAGGGCAAGTACCATCACCTATAACCATTATTGTTGATTAATTTATGATAACTATAGTCTTACAAAGTTGGGAGGAAGGACTTAAAAAAGTCGACCTTTCTTTATTGCAAGTTTCACTTTTGAAACTGCCTCTGCGCGAAGCGAAAGCAAATGTAGATGCGTTGTTAGATAACCAAACCGTTTATCTCACAACTGCAGATTTAAATATTGCAAGCCTTTTTCAGACAAAAGCAACCGAATTGGGTGCTATATGCCATGTAGAAAATGAACACGTTATGTTGAGTTTTTAACTTAACCTCCTGTTGCGCATAGTTTTCAACTACACACTTCCAATAGGCGCGGATTTGCAACCCGCAAAATGCAAAGCATTTTTCTACCGAGCTAAAAAACAACCAAAAACCCCGCTAAAATACTGAAAAACAGGATTTTAGCGGGGTTTTAATAGGCAAGGTTTTAGGCATTTACTTTTTGGGCATCTAAGCGAGCTTTAGCGGTTTTGCCTTTTTCGCTTATGATGGCTTTTTTGCCATATTTTTGTTCTATGTCTTGTATCATTTGAGGTAAATTTGCCTCAGTGTAGGCAAGGTTTATAGTTTTTTGTCCTTTTTCATAAAGTTTGTTTGGAATGTTTTTGTTTTTGCTCTTTAGCTTTTTTGACAAAATCTGTTGCAGTTTGTTGAAAATCAGCCAATTTACTGTCAAGTGCATCTACTTGATTGTCAAGTGCCTCAAGTTTAGCTTTGAGGTTGGCTATTCGAAGGAGGTTTTGCTCGTGTTTGGTCATAGCAAGTGTTTGCTTACATTCATAACGTTTGGCAGGTTTTGTTTATTTCAAATTTAGGGAAGTTTTGGGAGATTGGCAAGTTTTTGGATTTTTTCTTAGTTTTGCGCAATTCGTTGTATGTATCAACGTTCCAAAAGTATGAATACTTTGCAGATTGCCCCACAACAAATTTATCAAATTCAGCAATATTTTGAGTCTAAGCCTATTTTAAAGGCTTTTTTGTTTGGTTCATACACGCGAGGCGAAGCACGTGAGGACAGCGACATTGATATTTTAGTGGAACTGGATTATAGCCAACACATAGGACTTGAGTTTGTAGAAATGCAATTAGAACTTCAGGATTTATTGGCTAAAAAAGTAGATTTAGTTTCTACACGTGGATTGTCCAAATATATCAAACCCTATATAGAAAAGGAAAAACAACTTATTTATGAACGATAGACTTCCTAAACCCCAAAGCCCGCTAAAAAGCGGTTTTTTTTCAATCCTCAAATTTCTTAGGCTTCGCCATATTCTTAGGGTCATTAAAGTCCTCAAAATACACTTCCCTGCCTTTTCTATCACGTATGCGAATCCAATCTACTGCACCCGCACCTTTGAAGCTAACAATCATGCCTTCCAATTTTCCTATCTTGCCTGTATAGGGTATAGGTTCATGTAAAAGCCTGTCATTTACATAATAGTAGGCTTTGTTGTCTTTGAGTGTCATTTTTAGAATGTGCCAATTCTCTCGTATGCTGTCAGGTAGAGTGAAGTTACTATTTTTGATTTCATTATATTTTATTTTTTTACCAAGTGAGATAGTATATTCATCTTTATGTCCACCTGTATAGTAAGTATTTTGTCCAAGATTGAAACAGACCCAATATGAACATCCTTTTGTGTCCATACTAATCATTGCTCGTGTGTAAGCACTGTACAACTGAAAGCCATAACCCATGCAAGTTGCATTTGGTATTTTTTTAGGTGATTTTACAGACATCTCTACTGAAATGTGGTCTATATCAGTATCAAAATTTCTAAACATTGAATATACTGTATAAAAATAGTCAAATTGCTTCGCAGTCAAAATATTACTATCAAAAGCCATCACACCATTTTTCACGAGTGCATTTTCAAATTGTAAACCTGAATACCATTCTTTATTGCCATCAGTATACCCAATCCAAGCATTTGTTTTCATGTTTGTGGTTACTTGTGCTAAAACTTGACTTGAATGTTTTGTTTTCAAACATAACATATTCGATGGCTTGTAACACAATATATTCACAGTATCCTTTTTTTTGAACATTTTTTTTGGCGCAGTTTCATGTTCAGTTTCTGTAGCTACAATCAATGTATCTGTAATAAGCATATCTCCTAAATCATAATACAATGTATAACTTGCTTGCGTTTCTCCTATATCTTGTTTCAAAATTTTAAAAACTATTTTTTTACATTCTTCTTCTGTATAAATGTGATGTGTTTTGGGCAAATTGAACCAAAACCAACCCAAGAACACTAAAGGCACAAAAAAGGCAATAGAGAAAAAAGCACCTTGGCGTGTTTGTTCGTTGCGGATATATTGTTGATGGGCTTGGCGCAAAGCAAGGGCTTTGTTTTCTACAGTTTGGCGCAAAAGCACTAAGGAAACGCCATTTATGCTATCGTGGGCTTGAGTAGGATTTACAAAATGATAGAGTTGCAAAGCGACTGTATGTGCCGCACTTTCGGCAGGGGCAGGCAAGGCAGTAGGCAAGGGCTGATGCAGTTTTGTCAAAACCTCTAACCACGCAATAAAATCAAACCAATCAATCTGCCAAAGATACAAACAAATCGCATGAAGAGAAGCCACATAAACGCCTTTATTTTGGGCTTTTTTACCTACCAAACGTTTGAGCGTATCAGAACTGACAGAGGCATTTTTGTAATTTTTGACAGCCTTGTCGTTGGTTATATCTACAGCCAACTGTTCAAAAAACTCTTGGGGCAATTCTTTCAACTCAAGCCAATGTTCAGGCAAGCGCGGTTTTCGCACTCGCCACTCGTGCCAATCCGTCTGTATTCTTTGCTTAAGCGCGTACAGCAGGTAAGCAACCATCACGTCTTGGTATGAAACCGTTTTTTTGGTGTAGGGGTTTTGCATATTTATTGCGGGTTTTGTTTTTTTTGTCAATCTAATCGAGGTATTTGTCATTCCGAACGCAGTGAGGAATCTCGTTGTTTACTCACAATTTGTTCCCTCACATCGAGTTCCTTCGCTTCGCTCAGGATGACAAAGCGTGTTTTTTGTCATTCCGAACGCTAACTATTTATACGCAAAATAAAAGCTCAAAAACCACAAAAACAAAGGTTTTTAAACTTGCCTACCCTAAAACGCAAACTTGCCTACCCTAAAATTTGGCAAAAAGGGGCAAAGCACGCTAATATTGCGCTGTAATTCAAATCCTACAAGCGTATGAACAAATTCTTTCCTATTTTCCTTTGGGCGTGTTTGGCGAATGTGCCACTCTATGCCCAGACCCTGCAAGCCACTGTCATCAACAACATGGGGGGCAATATGCAAGGCAGTAACGTAAAACTTACCTATTCGGTAGGCGAGTTAGCTATTCTTACCTTTACTACAAGTGGTTTTACATTGGCGCAAGGCTTTTTACAGCCTGAAATCCAAAATGAGGTTACCGCCATCGAGCCTGACTTTGCGAGCTACAAACTCCTTGCCTACCCGAACCCTGTCCAAGACAAACTACAGATAGAAACGGACTTGCCTAATCTCTCTCAAGTGATGCTTTTTGATGCACAAGGTCGAAGCTATGCGCAAGCAAATTACGAAAACGCGCCTTTGGATTTCAACCATATTCCTGCGGGTACATACTTCATGCGCCTCCTGAATACGCAACAGCGCGTCATGCGCACTATCAAAATTGTGAAACTCTAAAAGCCCCAAAAGCCCCCTGCCCCAAAGGGGAGTCTTTTGCCAACTCAACTAATTTTCTCCCCTTTGGGGCAGGGGGCTTCTATTCGCATGAAAAATCTCATTTTTACCCTTCTTTTTGCCCTCATGTGTGCAGGGCAGGCAAGTGCGCAAGCACCTCAAGCTTTCAATTTTCAGGCAGTAGCCCGCAATAATGCAGGGCAGGCGATTGTAAGTCAAGTGATTGCTTTGCGCGTAAGCGTACTAACAGGCTCTACTACAGGCACAGCCGAGTATGTTGAAAAATTCACGACTACTACCAATCAAAGTGGTATGTTTACTATAGGCATTGGCACAGGTGCACCCTTGAGTGGTACATTTGGAGGCATTACTTGGGGTTCAGGCAATAAATACCTGAATATCGAAATGGACATCACAGGAGGTACAAATTACACTCAAGTAGGTACACAACAACTG
>JAAFJK010000203.1 GCA_013298105.1 Cytophagales bacterium | reverse complement strand
TGGAGATTATGAACGTAGGCGACAGTTCAAAAACTATATCAATATCCTTTTTCTTGACCAAGACTATGCGCACGTACATACGCTTTTGGACAAAAAAGCCATCATATTAGATGTTTGGTATCCTATCCATATTTTGCCTAAGCCTTACAGCAGTCAGCCTAAAGAAGCAGACGATTCTACGCGAAAGGCTTTTCAAAAATTGGACTCTGTCATGCGTGCCTCCCAACCACTGAAGGCAAAAGACTTTCCGTATATTTTTTATAGCATGGTATTTGAAGATACAAATAAAGACGGACGTTTGAATGAAGAAGACCGAAGTAATCTATACATCTCGGACATCAACGGCAAAAACTTGCGCAAAGTAGGGGGCAATGTGGAGATTTGGGATTTTGAATTGTGGAAAAATGAAAAGAAATTTTACATCACCTACCGCGACCGCGATGAGGATATCCGCTATTACAAAAAAAGATTTGCTTTCTATGACATCAATACCCATACTTTTACCCCCATCAAAAGTACCCACGAAGCATTAGATGAGGTAGAGAAAATATTGACTAAATAGTTTTATCTGTTAGACTTCTTGCGAAAGTGCAAGAAGTCTATTTTTTAATCCTCTGCACATGAATACTCTTTTTTGAATAGCCCAATACCTCTGCCCTATCCAAAAGCGACTCAAACACGAGTGTATCGGGTGTGAGTTGCAGGATTTTGTTGTAGTTTATGAGTTCGCCATGCGGTTTGTAGAGTGCGAGCGAATCGCCCAAAAGTCTATATTCATAAAAAAGCGTGGTGTCAATGTGCGTATCCAGCCCAATGTGTGCCGTATCTTGGACATAGAGCGTATGGTAAAGCCCTTTTTTTTCAGCATACCACGTACCTATGAGCATATTTTTCCTTGCCTGCCCTTTGTCAGTGCGGGGTGTGCAGGCAAGGCATACAAAAAGCGTAAGTATGAACCTGATGATGACCATTCTTATTTAGCCTCTTGCGGAGTGGGTTCTTCAGTTTTTACTTTTGAGGTAGAGCCACAGCACAACATACTTGCATCACAACAACTGCAACAATCGCCACAAGTACCACAAGAGCAACAATCTCCTCCACAATCGACAGCCCCACAATCACAATCGGCTTTTACATAGGAGGGCTGAAACTCGCCCCTTGCCTGCGCGGTAGGCAAGTCAAGGAAATATGGTGTATGTTTCAAGACTTGCTTATCAAGGTTTTGAATGGCTTTGCGCACCATAGCGGCGCAGGCAAGTTCAATTACTTTTCCGTTTTGGAGCGTGGTTAATTTTTCGTATATCTCTATTTTAAGGCGATTGAAGCGCGTATGTAAGCCATAATAGGCTTCAGTCCAAGTGGTGTTTTTTTCTTTTGCTTCATGGAAAATAGGATTGTATTCCTTGCGCACCAAGTCTTTTTCGGCATCTATGAGGTGGTCAGCTACCGATACCAATTTGCCATTCAAGGCAAATAAATCGGCTATTGCGTCTATGTGTGCTTCAGAGCAGTTTGTTTCCTTGCCTACCGCACGCGCTACTGTGGCAGACAAAAGCCCTGTAAAAGTATTCACTTCTTCAAAGTCAGTGCTATTGGTTTGGGTAAGCCAAAGGTAGTGCGCTATAGTTTCTTGTGCTTCTGTGGTAAGGGCAGGCAAGATATTTTGCACTTTCTTTTGGAGGGTATTTTTGAGCCAATTTTTATAGAATTTTGGATTATCAGTTGCCCAATCGGTGGCTTTTACCCAGCCCAAAACGATAGAGAGCTTGCCTGCCACATCTACTGCGGGGTGTTTTTGGGCATCTTGCCTACCGAGATAGGCTTTGGCGGGGCAGGCAGTGCGGATAGGTACTGCGTTTTGGAGGTAAGGGCGAAATGCCAGCATGACAAGCGTAAGCTCATGGTTGAGCAAAAAACTGTAGGCAAGGCTATTTTCGCGCCTCAGAGAAGCACAAATGGAGCAATACATTTGTTGGTACTGTGCTTTGTGGGCAGGATTTGTACCACAAGAGGTAGGTTTTAGATGTCCAAGCATAAGTTCACAATATTAAAGAAAATATTTGAAAGTTAATTCAAAGTTTGGATAAAAAAGTATATTTCATACACGGAAATTGTAAAAACTCTAAAGTTCCAAAATATATTGTGCTTTTGCATCAAAATACTCAAAATATGAAGCCCTTTGAAAAGTGGGAAACTGAAGAGGTAGAACGCACTTTTGGTGTAGTGTATGCTAAGACATTGCCTGAAATGACTGTATGGATACAATTTCAGCAAGACCTTACAGCACGCGAAAAAGAAATTACTGAAGATTTGCGGACAGAAATGCAAGATTATGCTGATTTTTGGAATGAAGAAGATATAAAAGTTTTTTTCTTGATGCCTCTTATCAACATGGTACGCTTTCGGCAAACAGGAAAGTATAGAACTTTCATGGAAGCAAATCTTGAGGCAGAATTACTTGATGCGCAAAATAATCCTTGCGTACTTCGTGGCAGAGTACAAATGCTGGTAGCTACGGGCAAACAACGTCCTCAAACGCCCTTTTTTTTCATGAATGAATATAAACCACAAATCAAAGCTTGCGGCACAAGCCAAAAACAATGGCTTGAATTTACCTATTTAGTTACTGTAAAATTTTCGTATATTCTTTTAGGTTTGCAAATTTATGATTAAATGCGCACCTTTGCATCATAAATCCACCCTTTATTTCCTATTCTATGAAAAAAGTAATCATGACTGTTCAAGACGAGTTTGGTACGACTGTTTCGGAAACCGTTTACCCTTTAGGTGCTGATACGGATAATTTATCCAAAATAGAAGCAAGTGTAGAAGGATTGCGCGGTAAAATGTTGAGTGACCTAACTAAAGAGTTACTTAAACTTGAACAATCAGCCCACGAAAAAAAAGTTCACTTACCAAAATAGGGTATCAAAAAGTGTATATCAAGACTATCAATGGCTTTTTTGACTTTGATTTGCGTCGCTATCAGACCTCTGCGGGTCTAAAGACGTGGTTAGATTTGACCCAAGTCTATACTTTAGGCAAAAACTATGAAACGCCTCTTTTGCAATCGTATTACTTGGAATGGCTGAAATTTCTTAGTTATGAGAAAGTTTCGGATTTATTGGCATCAC
>JAAFJK010000760.1 GCA_013298105.1 Cytophagales bacterium | reverse complement strand
CCTACCCGCACACAGGTAGGCAAGAAAAAGGACTGTAGTAGCGCAGTTTTTGCGCCTTTGGCGTAGCGGTCGCAGACCGCAAAACCACTAAGTTAAAGTTGAAAACTTCAACTAACATACTGATTTATATGTAGTTAAGCAGACTTCAACGAACTGGGGACAAAGACATCTGTAACGCCATCTGTGGTTGTACTATTACATTGCCATCACAATATGATATTTTTCGTTAGCATAGTCACTAAAAAAATCATGAAATTCCTTAAGATGTTCGTATATTTTTCCCAAATAAATTTCATTTGAATCAGGCTCATTTACATTTCTCTCGATAATTTGTACAGACCTCCATTCTTTAACAATGTCTGTATCTGTATAGTACCTTCTAAACTTAAATATATGCTCTTTCTTAAGCATTAGTTGCTCATCACATATTTTTTTTAAAAAACACATGAATTTATTAAATTCATTTTGTATATTTAAACAAAATTCTATGCTCCAAGAGGCTTTCTCGATAATAAATTTAATATAATAGGGTTTAAAATCATCATGAAAATTAGATGCTTCAAATGACATATTTTCATAATAATATATATCATAAAAACTTTCTAAATAAATATATTGCTGATATATAGCGACAAATTGCTCATAAGCATATTTTTGTTCGAGCATATTATAAACATTCATAATGGTACCAGAAAGATGTATCATTTTAAGACCAGGCTGTTTAGCGACATAATCGTAAAAAGAGTTGATAACACAAGTATTTTTGTAAGCAAATAAAGCCATAAATTATATTTAGATAAATTTTTTAATTAAAGTTTTTACATCTTCACTAAGGAAGCCTATTTTGATATTGTGTGCTGTGTTACCAGTCTCCGTTTACCTAAGTATGTCGTTCATTGAAGTTTCTAACTTCAATGCAAAGGTTTTGCGGTTTTTAACCGCTACGCCAAAGGCGCACAGTTTACATTTCTACACACATTTTAGCACAAAAATCTTGCCTACCCGCACACAGGTAGGCAAGAAAAAGGACTGTAGTAGCGCAGTTTTTGCGCCTTTGGCGTAGCGGTCGCAGACCGCAAAACCACTAAGTTAAAGTTGAAAACTTCAACTAACATACTGATTTACAAATGATTATACACACTTAAACGAACTGGGGGTTTGCTTTGGTCTGAAAATTTATAAATTCTACTCATAAAAATAGTAAAAAACAAAAACCAAGCTAAAAACTTGGCTCGGCATAGTTTTGCTATCGCAAAACGCAAGTTGAAAACTTGCATAATGCTGTATTCCAAGTTCGCTTCGCTAAACTTGAAATAGTTTTGCTATTATTATATTTTGGTAAAACAAACTTGGAACAGTGGGGGTCTTAGACTTCAACGAACATACTATTTTTTAATTCTCTTAGTCATACTTCAACGAACTGGGAAAGATTTTATGACTTTCGAAACATATTCCATTTGTTCATTTTTGTTGTGATCAAGATATTTATATTGATTGTCAAATGTATCAATAATAAAAGATTTAAATTGTGTTTTGCCTACTGTACCATAAATAAAGCTGTACACTTGTATTTCATTGTGTGGAGGATCTTTAACTTTTTCAGATGGTTTTTTGTTCAAAAAAAATCTATATGGTATTTGCTTTCCATTTGAATAATAAAAAGTCATTTCTTTTCTTGTATCATCAAATACTCCATGATTACAGTCAAACTTGGTTAATAGTACACCAAGTGTGTCTATATTGTATATTCGATACATTCCTTCATATTTTTTTGATTGACCTTCTGAATAATCACATACCAGAACAATTATTCCTATATATTTATTGGGAATAATATACTTTTCCAATTCTGCTTTTTTAGCACAACAATGATTTAAAAAAAACAAAATAGACATCAAATTAATAAATATTTTCATAACATAAATTAGGTTTCTCCTGTTGTACTTAGTTTGTAACTAAGCACTTCCAAATAGAAGCGGGTTTGCAATCCGCAAAATGCAAGGCATTTTTCTGCCAAACTAAAATTGCTATAGAATTATAACTTTCTGCCGTTGTTGGTGTTCGGAAAGTGCAGAAGACTTTTTTATTTTTACACAAATTCCACTACTGCACTTTTCGACACCAACAACAGACAGTCTTTGCGCGGGGTTGTTGGTGTCGAAAAATTGGGTAGGCAAGTGTAGCTATAGAACAAAATTAAGCCCAATTTTCCGAACACCAACAACGGCAGAAAATTGCTACAGAATTATAACTTTTACACCACAAAAAGCACTTTTTCAGCCTTTTGTATTGGTTTTGGTACGGATTAGCTCGGCATACTGTTGCTATCGCAACAGGCACGTTACAAACGTACTTCTATTTGAAGTCCTTAGTTGCAAACTGAGGACAACAGGGGTTGTAAATTTCAACTGACAGGCAGGGCTTCAAAAATCGTTTGAGCATGAGGTGGCACAATTCCCATGTCTTGTATAGCAATGCTTTGTATTTCCTTAGCTCCCAATTCCGTTAAACTAAGTCGATGAACAGAATCTTCAATTTGGAGTATCAATCCAGAAGTTTTTCCAACAAGCAAATACTCATCATCAAAATAAATGTCTTTCCTAAAATCTAAAAGTTCATTTAGTTTTTTTCCAATAGAAATTACACCGAAAAAATCGCTCTTAAAATCACCATACAAATATATTTGAAATATTTTATGGGATTCTAAATCAACATAAACGCTGATACTGTCAAATATTGTATATATAATAGTGCCATGTGCCATTTCACGCACAATTATATGCTCTTCGAAAGAAATTTCTTCGATAAATGGTGCTATGTATTTGGCAACAAAATTCTTTTCGCTACCATTTATTTGAATGTCTCCTATACCTTTTCCAAAAATAATAGGATAGTTTAAAATGTCATATAAATACATATTTTTTATTTAGGTTTTTGTAGCAAACGAAACGAAGTATGGTTTGCTTTGGTCTGAAAATTTATAAATTCTACTCATAAAAATAGTAAAAAACAAAAACCAAGCTAAAAACTTGGCTCGGCATAGTTTTGCTATCGCAAAACGCAAGTTGAAAACTTGCATAATGCTGTATTCCAAGTTCGCTTCGCTAAACTTGAAATAGTTTTGCTATTATCCTATTTTGGCAAAACAAACTTGGAACAGTGGGGGTGTCGCTTACTATAGTCATTTTGCCAATCCCAAGTTTTTAAGGTCTTTTTCAAAATCTTCTTCAGAAATGTGTAGATAAATTCCACGCTCTTTGAGTGCTTTTTGAAAAGTAATTTGGTCAACATTAGCTATATGGCGGGCTTGTCCCATAGTAGCCAATTGCTCAGCATACAGGTAGCAAGCAAAATTGAGTAACAATATTTTCTCAGTTAAATTGTTATCAATCAATATTTTAGTAGGAATAGTGATTACCATGGCACTTTAAATTATAGATGCAAATATACATTTTTTATTCGAAAATTCAAAAACCTTGCCTACCCGAACCACAAGATAAAAATCTCCACTCCCACATTTTACAAAACCAAAAACCAACGCAAAAAGCCTATTTACTGCCTTTTGCATTGGTTTTAGTTTGCCTATTCTGTTGCTATCACAATAGGCAAGTCGCAGACTTGCAAACCACTTAGTTGAAGTTATAAACTTCAACTAACACATTGATTTATAAGTAGTTATATAGACTTAAACGAACTATGTTTTTCTTCTTCTGTCATAAATTTTGTATTTTTTATATAGATTGAGCAAAAATAATACCAAAATACTGCCACCTTGCCTACCCGAACCACAAAATAAAAATCTCCATCCACACCCTACAAAGCCAAAAACCAACGCAAAAAGCCTATTTACTGCCTTTTTTATTAGCTTTAGTACAGATTAGCTCGACATACTGTTGCTCCGCAACAGGCACGTTGCAAACGTGCAAACCACTTAGTTGAAGTTAGAAAATTCAACTAACATACTGATATATAAGTAGTTAGGCACACTTAAACGAACTGGGAAAACAGGTAAGTTACAAACCTAACACTAAAGTTTGTTCTTGACCAAGTAAAGCGTATGTTTCAGCTACCAATTCACGTGCTTTTTTTCTTGATTCTTGCCTTCTTGCTTCCTTTTCTTCAGGAGATAGTTTATCGAAATCACGTTTGAAATCGCGCCAATAAAGTTTACGCTCTCCAATGTCTGTAATTTTGATTACTTCTGCCAAAGTTTCTTCTACATTTTTGATTTTCATATTATTTTGGGAAAATTATGATTCTTTTTCTAATTTTTTGATGTCTTCCATCACATTAAAAAGAGCCTCTAAAACAGTATCTATTTCGTCTTGATTGTCTTCAGTATTTTGCAAATCTTCCAACATTGCCTCATGCAACATCTTCAAATTTTTGAGTGCTTTCAGACGCTTCTGTTTTTCTTCTTCTGTCATAAATTTTGTATTTTCTATATAGATTGAGCAAAAATAATACCAAAATACTGCCACCTTGCCTACCCGAACCACAAAATAAAAATCTCCATCCACACCCTACAAAGCCAAAAACCAACGCAAAAAGCCTACTTACTGCCTTTTGTATTGGTTTTAGTTTACCTATTCTGTTGCTATCACAATAGGCAAGTCGCAGACTTGCAAACCACTCAGTTGAAGTCTATAGACTTCAACTAACACACTGATTTATATGTAGTTAGGTACACTTCAACGAACTGGGGAAACTAAGGACAACAGAAAACGCTATATTACCATTGCCAATCAAATGATACTGTTGGCAATGTTGTAACTTCACCTGATAACTTATTATAGCAAGTAATTTCTATAGAAAAATTATATATTTCGCCTTTTTTTATTTTTTCATCACTTTTCAAATAAAAAAATACTACGGGATTTTTGTGTTGTGTGTATTTCAACACATTTAGATAGGTAATTTTTTCCAGTAAAAAATTTACTTTTTTATTGGTATTCCTATTATAAATAAGACTTTTAGATATAGTAAATTCATAAGGCATATTTTCATAGGAGTTGTCTTCTAGCCTAATACCTATAACTTGTCCAGACAAGCGATATAAATTAGTTTTTTGAGAGTATCTAAGCTCACTACCTTTAAAATATTTATTTTGTGTAGAATCTGTAGATAATAGGCAAATATTACAAATTTTATATGTTTTTAGTTCTTTAAAAGGCGAAGGTGTAAAAGGAATAAATATTCCACAAGAAAAGCAAATCAAAAATAAAATAGAAACAAGAAAAAATTTTATATTTTGCATATTACAAATAATTATTATTGAGTTACTCTTTTCACCCGTTCACTTAAGTATGTCGTTCATTGAAGTTTCAAACTTCAATGCAAAGGTTTTGCGGTTTGTAACCGCTACGCCAAAGGCGCACAGTTTACATTTCTACACACATTTTAGCACAAAAATCTTG
>JAAFJK010000207.1 GCA_013298105.1 Cytophagales bacterium | reverse complement strand
GGGCTATTTTTTCGGTAAGTTCGAGGAAGGGATTTTGCATGATTTGTTAGATTGATTTGAATTGGTAAGTTAAGATATGTAGCCCATTTTCATAGAGATTACTATCCAAAAGTTCAAGCATTTTTTCTGTTGTAGAATCTCCAAATAATCTAATGCCTTTCCCCAACAACAGTGGATTTAGTTTTATTTTCAAGATATCGATTTGCCCATGTGCCAAAAGCCATTCGGCAAGTTTGCCACCTCCACAAAGATAAATATCCTTGCCTGCCTGTTTTTTGAGGTCTTGAACAATGGTTATGTCCATTGGATAAATCAGTACATTAGGCTCTAAATCGGCTATTTGTAAAGTATCAGAAAACACACAATTTTGTAGGTTTGGATAAGGTGCGTTTCCTGCCTTCATGCCAAATTTATAACCAAACTCATACGTTTTTCTGCCCATCAGCACTGTATCAAAATCTTGTAGGTCTTGCAGATATTGGGTTATACCATTGCCTATTTGTACCCAGACACTCATATCTTCATTTTCTCCCATGATGTATCCATCAAGAGAAGAAGCGACATAATAGATTATTTTTCGCATTTTTATCACTGATTTAATTGCCCCTACTATTTTTTAGTTGTTTTGCGTGCAGTTGTTTTTGGGGCAGGTTTTTCTTCTGCTGTACTTTCGGTAGGCAAGGTTTCTTTCTCTTGTGTTTGACTTGCCTGCGTGGACTGCTCAAGGTCGCGTACTTTGCGCTTCAAGTCGTGGATAGTTTTATTCAGTGCGTCCATCTCTGAGCGCGGAACTACAGGCAAGGGGGCGAGCATTTTCTCCATTTGTTTTTCGAGTCCAGTTTTTATTTCCAGCCCAAGTTGGACTACTTTGCCTTGAATGGTAGAATATTCTGTACTTCCAAAAAACGTAATCGTATCATTTTCCATTGTATCTACCCAAAGACTGTAGAACTCCTCAAAAGGCATCGCTTTGAAGTCTGTACCTACTTTTTGCATGACAGTTTGGATTGTTTTTTCCATTGCCTTTTTGCCTGTTTCGTAGGCAAGTTGCTGGGCTTCGGTAGATGCCATGTAATATTTTACAAGTTTATCTTGCACCTGCATCATGAGGCTTGATATTTCCTTTTCGCGTCCTGCGGGGGCAGTCGTGAAGTACGGATTCATAAATTTATGGAATTGCTCACTGAAGTTTTGATATACTTCCGAAACAGTCTGAAGGCTGTTATGTAGCATCTGTTCGGGCTTGGGCATATTGCCCATCATGCTTTGCAGTTGTGGAAACTGCTGAAAGATAGCTTGGTTGTACTGTTGGATTTGTTGCAAAAAATTCTGTGATTTGTCGGGAGTCATGAACTGAAACATACCGTCAAGTACAGTCTTGTATTGCGTCATGTCAAACATTTTCATCATTTCTTCCAGAGAACCTGCGCCTACGCCCATGCCCTTGCCTACCTCCTGCATTTTTTGCCACATACTCATCATTTGCAAGTACGTTTGGGCATTTTTTACCATATTGCTTACTTGCTCAGGCATTTGCATGAAGTTGGACGCACCAAACTGCCCACCACCCATCATAGTCTGCATACCACGCTGAATATTCTCATACCAATCTTGAGGATTTTGCATAAAAGTAGAAGCAGATGCGGAGGCTTGGGGTACTCCTTTGCCAAAAAAGTCCATAAAGCCTTGCATCATATCAGGCACTTGTGCGGTTTTATTTGGAGGTTGGAGAGAGGCAAACATGGTTTCGGCGAGGCTTTTTTGGTTATCAAACCACATCTTATAAAATTCTACGGATTTATTTACTACCTCTTGGTTTTCAAAGGTTTCCTTTAGCTTGCCTGCGATTTGCGACTGGGTATTCATCCACGCTTCAAAGAAGTTTTTGGTACTGTCCATGTTTTTGAGAAGAAAGAAAAAATGATGGTGCAAAGTTAGCGTACTTTTGATAGAAAACCAAATATTTTGTTTTGCCCTGCGTGCAGATACAGCTATCCTAAAAATGTCAAATAACAAATGTTTCAAAAAAAACTATTACTTTTGCCATTTCGTAAGAAAAATCAAATAAACAATGCTTTTTATTTTTATAATCCCCTAATAATCAACACTATTACTACAAATACTTAACAAGAAAATACCATGCACCAAAAACATACACATCAACCGCTTTGGCAAGTCATCTGGATATTGAGTATAGTCATCTTTGCACTTGGTGCGTACACTTTCGTAGGCAAGGAAATAGAAATACAGGGTACAAAAATCAAAAAATCAGCCCTAAAAGATTACCTAAACCCTGCCCCACAAGAGGCACTTCTTGCCCAATATAGGCATGACACCTACAGCGACACATGGGCAAAAAATAAAGAACTTATACGCAAAGAAGCCATTGATTCTACCAAGCAAATCATTTTGCTTACAGGCGACTCGATGTGTGAAGGATTGATGTTTCGTTTTCAAGATTATGCAAAATTGAATGGACACACACTCAAAACCGTAATATGGTATAGTTCAGGCACTCCAGGCTGGAGCAAAACAGACAGCCTTCGTAAGCTCATCAAAATACACAAACCCACCTATGTATTTTTTACAACAGGTTCAAATGAGCTATTCATTCGAAACATAGTCGACCGCGAAAAAAATATCCAACAAATCATTGGACAAGCAGGCGACTTGCCTTTTATTTGGATAGGTCCTCCGAATTGGGCAGAAGACACAGGCATCAATGACCTCATAGCCAAAAACGCAGGCAAGGACAGGTACTTCAAATCCAAAGGGCTTACTTTCAAAAGACTCTCAGATGGGGCGCACCCCGAATGGAACTCCGCCGCAGTCTGGGCAGATACTATAGCGGGCTGGGTAATGAAAAAAGCCCGCAAAAAAATATTACTCAAAAAACCTAAAATGAGAAATTACCCTTATTAGGAGCAAGTAAAAAATAATTGGTACATTCTCAATGATTACAGACCTTGACAATGTACCAAAAAATCATGTTTAGGAACGAGTAAAAAATAAGATGGTCAGGTTTTGTGCAATATTTTGAGTTTAGACGAGGCGCAATAGAAGCGCAAAGCGGTGTTTTGTAATGAATATTGCAACAAAGTATAAACACAAAAGATTA
>JAAFJK010000382.1 GCA_013298105.1 Cytophagales bacterium | reverse complement strand
GCTTTTTTTAGTGAAACCCTACTACTTCGCGGACTCTTTGGATTGTTTTTTGGGCAATGGCGCGTGCTTTTTGTTCTCCTATTTGAAGTTTTGCTTCCAGCTCCTGGGGATTGGCGAGATAGTAATTGTATATTTCACGTTCTTTTTCATATTTTGTCCAAAGGACTTCAAAAAGCTCTTTTTTGGCGTGTCCGTACCCATATCCGCCTTTGCGGTAATTTTCGCGCATAGCTTCGGTAGCTTCGGAGCTGGCAACAAGCGAAAAAAGTTTTACGACTGTGCAAGTATCAGGATTTTTAGGTTCTTCGAGAGGTGTACTGTCTGTTACGATAGATTTTACTTGTTTTTCGAGGTCTTTTTTAGGCAAAAAGATGTCTATGATGTTTCCATAAGACTTACTCATTTTCTGTCCATCAAGTCCAGGTATGGTTTGGACTTGTTCGTCTATGCGGGCTTCAGGTAGGGTAAATATTTCTTTTTGGTATTCATGGTTAAAACTTCGCGCTATGTCGCGTGTCATCTCGAGGTGTTGTTTTTGGTCTTTGCCTACAGGCACAAAATTCGCATCATACAGCAGTATATCTGCCGCCATCAAAACAGGATAGGTAAAAAGCCCTGCGCTGATGTGAGCCTTGTCCAATTTATCGGCTTTATCTTTGTAAGAGTGGGCGTTTTCGAGCATAGGCATAGGCGTAAAACAGCTCAAGTACCATAGCAGTTCAGTGTGTTCGGGTATGCTTGATTGACGATAAAAGGTGTTTTTTTCTGTATCAAAACCAAAAGCCAGCCACGCGGCGGCTACGGCTTTAGTGTTCTCTATCCTTGCCTGCCCCTCGCGGATAGTGGTCAGCGAATGAAGGTCTGCTATAAAAAAAAAGGATTCATTTTGAGGTGCTTTTGACAGCTCGATGGCAGGCAAGATTGCCCCCAAAAGATTGCCTAAATGTGGTTTGCCTGAACTCTGTATGCCTGTAAGAATACGTGCCATGTGATTTTGGAATAAGTAAATACAGCAAAATTATATCTAATTTTTCTAAATACCAAGTGCAAAGCCTTCCGTAATAAAAAAAACAACGCTAAAATTCTGATAAATAGAGTTTTAGCATTGTTTTTTGACTAAGAAACAAATTTATTTAGGGAATAGTCGTAACACTGATGGTTTTTGAAGCTATTAGTTTGCCACCTGATGCATAGTCCGAGCCTTCTATTTTGATGTCGTAAGCTGTATTTGGGGTTAGGCTGGAGATGGTGTAAGTGATAGGATTGTTTATCAAATCCTGATAGTTATTGGTATTGCCCAACGTTTCGCCTTTTTTGGCAAATGATATGCGATACCATGAGCAACCCTCTACGGGCTTCCAACGGAGGGCTATAGAATTTTTGGCGGGGGTGTTTGTCAATTCGATGTCTTTCAACGCGACAGTCGGTTCAACTTTGTCCTCCGAACAAGCAGAAAGGACACACAAGGTAAAGGCAAAAAATGCCCATAAACGAGTAATTGTTTTCATGTTTTTTGATTTTTTTGCAAAGTTAGCTATAATTTTTTTATAAAAAGCAATAAAATGCCAAAAAAATCGTTTTAAGCAGTATGAAATGTATGTATATAATATGTTTTTGGCTTTGTTTTACCTTGCCTACCCGCGCCCAAACTGCCGAAACTTACTATCAAATGGCAAAAGACAGCCTGAAAAAAAATAAAGGCATAGCCGCACTTACGCATATCAAAAAAGCTATCCAAATCTATCCTACTTATCCACAGGCACATTTTCTTGAGGGAGTGATAGAAACTAAGCTACAAAACAACTTGGGGGCTATCAAAGCCTTCAACAAAGCCATAGAATATAAGCCTGACTACATAGAGGCTTATTACAATCGTGGATTGCTGTATGCAGGTACACAAGAAACGGCTCGCGCGATAGCCGATTTTTCGGAAGTCATCAAACGAAACCCAAATATTCCACACGCTTACCTTCAGCGTGGTAAATTGTATTTTGCTGAAAATGAGCAAGATAAAAGCATACAAGACCTTGAGAGAACACTCCAAATCCACCCCAAACAAGTTGAGCCGCTTGAGCTTTTGGGGGGGATATACCACAGGGCAGGCAAGGCAGAGGAAGCGTTGGCTTTGGCGGAGAAGGCGTTGGCGTTGGACGAACGGAGCGAAAATGCACGCCTCATACGTGCTGAAATCCGCACACAACAAAAAAATCATACAGAAGCTATCAAAGATTGGGATTTGCTTATTCGCTATAATCCCTATCATTGGCATAGATACGAAGCAAGATGCCTTGCCTACCTTGAGCTGAAGGAATGGGACAAGGCACTCATAGATGCAGACGAACTCATAAAAAACCAACCTGATGTAGCTTCTCACTATCTTTTGCGGGGGCGCGTATATGCGGGGGCAGGCAAGGCAAAAAATGCTTGTGCAGATTGGAAAACAGCCCGCGAAAAAGGCAATCGAGAGGCGGAAAACTACCTAAAAAAATCTTGCAATGAATAAGCACATTAGGCAGTTTTCCTGATACTAACGGATTGTGTGGTATTACCTGACAAAATAGCCTGAAACAAATTGCCTAAGCACATTATTTCTTCACAGTATCTGCTTCTACAGGAGCGACTTTGGGTATAAAAAGCGTGTCCAATTTTTTGATGTCTTCTTTGTTTTTGATGCCATTGGCTTTGAGTATCCAATCTATTTTTGAGCCATACTTTCGGGCAAAATCTTCCAAATCTTTGGTAGAAAAGTTTTGAGGCAGGGCATTTTTGATGGCATTTATCTTGTCGGTAGGAAAGTATTGGGTTACGGCATCTTTAGCCTTTTGCTTCATTTCCTTTAGTTCTTGGTAAGTTTGGCGGACTTCTTTGACAGTTTTTGTAACATTGTCTTTAGTTTTTTTGAGTTCGGGGTTACTATCCCAAAAGTATTTCCAAAAACTGTCTTGTATCTCTATAGCCGCCAAACTATCTTTTTTAAAACTCCCGCGACTGCCCAAAAAATTTACATCTTCAAGCACAGTCTGTGCCATGACATACAAGAATATAACCCCAAAAACACCTGCAAAGACCTGAAAAAGCATTTTACGTGCCTTTCCAATATCGTCTGTATTTTCGCTAATGACAAGGTCTTGGTCATCTATTCTTCGTTTTCTGGAAGCGGGGCGCGGGCGTATTTCTTCAGGTTCTTCTTCTTGTATTTGTTCTTCGGGTACTTCAAGTGGTTCATCTATTTTTTTTTTTTGCTCACTACTGTAGTCAGCTTGGGGAATACCTATCGGATTCGTATCGGAGAGTTTTCGTTGGGCAGGCAAGTCCATGGGTGCCTTGCCTACCAAAAACGTAACGAGCTGTACCGTAATGTTATCCAGCCCACCTTTTGCATTGGCTTCGTCCACCAGTCGGACAGCTTTTTGTTGAATATCTGCACGTTCGTCCATGATACGTTCTATCTCGTCATCACTCAGCATACTATTCAAGCCATCACTGCACAGCAAGAATGTATCGCCTACTTGGGGCAAAAATGCTGTAGCACGTACATCTACCTCCACCCTTGCCTCCGTACCGAGCGCACGCAATATTTCGTTTTTTCGTGGGTGTTGCTCTGCTTCGCTATCAGATATGATGCCATTATCTACCAACATTTGCACATACGAATGGTCTTTGGTAATGCGTGAGATAAGTCCATCGCGGTAGAGGTACAAACGACTATCACCTACATGACCTATGAAGCATTGTTCATCTCTGTATATGACCATCACAGCTGTAGTCCCCATATTGGTAAGGTCTGCACTTGTTTGGGCTTTGTGATGAATCTCTTGGTTTGCAAAAGTAAGGGCTTGTTTGATAGCTTCGCGCGGGTCTGCAAAATATTCTAACTCCAAAAAATAGCGCACAGCTTTGATGGCTGTTTGTGAAGCGACCGCGCCTCCCAAATGCCCTCCCATACCATCACAGACCACAAACACATAGCCATTGCCGTTGGAGGCTTCAAAAAAGCCCATAGCATCTTCATTTTGCGCACGTTTTTTACCTACATCTGTATGATTAGCGAATTGAAATTTATTTGCAAAATTCATATCGGGAATTACGTTTGTTTCTAAATATTTTTGCAAAGATAGCTTAAAGTTGTAGATAAAAAATTTAAAAATACAATCTTTTGGAAAGTCCCCGAAAAAAAGCGTACTTTGCACCCTGAAATCTAAAAACCTTATTTTCCATGAAAAAAGTACGCTTCTTGCTTGCTCTCGCCCTCTCCACTTCCCTTTGGGCGTGTAACAGTAGCCAAACGCAAGAAAAAAACACAGAAAACGACAAAAAAGAAGAAGCTAAAAAGAAAGAAGCTGAAAAACCTAAAGTCGTGATAGACGAATACGCTACCCTCCGAGCGCAACTCATGGCGGGCGTAGAGCCTACAAGCAAAGGTGAATACGACTCTCTTTTCAACTTGCCAGCCACAAAACAACATTATGACGAGTTTAACAAATCATGGAGTAAGTTGGACGAAACGCACCTCAGCAAATTTCGTGCGTGGCGTGATAGCAAAATGACAGACATCACAAAAGAAGAAGGAAATACACTTTTCTATCCTTTTAGTGGTCCTGATTTTTTGAATGCTTATACATTCTTCCCCAACTGCGACACCTATTTGATGTTTGGTTTGGAAGAGCCGGGTAAATTGGTGGATTTGAAAAAAATGCCTGTCAATTATTTGGCAAGTTTGCGCAAAGCATTGAACGTGCTTTTCCAACGCAATTACTTCATCACAAGCCACATGGGAGGCGACCTTTGGGGCAAAGGCGTACTACCTGTGGTAAATGTTTTTATGGCGCGTACAGGCAATAAACTTGTAAAAATTGAGCGTTTCTATTTGGATAAAGAAGGGAAAGCAATTCACTTCCCCCTCGAAGACGAAAAAGGAACTGCTGCCAAAGGCGCACCTATTGTGGGCATCACAGTTGAGTTTTTGAACGAAAAACGCACCAAATCACAACGTATTTATTATGTAGGTACAGATGTGGCAGACGAGAAAATGAAGGCTAAAATGGAGTTGGCTACTTTCATCAAATCTTTCAAAAACAAAGTTACATTTGTAAAGTCGGCTTCTTATATTTTGCACAATACAAACTTTGACATCATGCGCCGCATAGTGCTTGATGATACCAAAGCCGTATTGCAAGATGATACAGGTGTTCGTTACGAAGAATACATCAAATCGGGCTGGGACGTAAAATTGTTTGGCAAATACGCCCGCCCCATTGCCGATTTTGGCGCGTATGCTTACCAACCTGATGTAGCCAAGATTTTCCAAAAAGATTCTACGATTGAAAAAATAGACTTCACTTTTGGTTATCACTACATAGGCTCGAAAGAAACAGAGAAAGGCAGAGATAGCAACACAAGCATCTTCCTTTGTAAAAAGAAATAGATTTCTTGCGGGACAATAGCACTTTCGCAAGTACTCTAATAAAAAAAACAGGCTTCTCTTTGCAGAAGCCTGTTTTTTTGTTGTAATAAATCCTTTAAAAAGACGTTGTGTTAAATAAATGTAAAAAAAACGAATTTTCTACTTTAAATTTGTATTTTTGCAATATATAACGCTCTGCTCGTGTGGGCAGGCAAGGTGTATATTAAGCCATCTGACCTCATGAAAAAAATTCATCTACTACTGTGGTGTGTCCTGCTGACATTCACCATGATTGATAAAACTTTTGCACAAACTGTAAGCACCGAAGGACGTGCCTTTTGGGTAAGTTTTATGTCTGTATCTGCTACAGGTGCTATCCAACATCAACTTTTTATCACAGGCAAAACCTCTACTACAGGTACAGTGCGTGTGCCTTTGGGTGGCTTTATAACCACTTTTACTGTAACCGCCAATCAAACTACAGTGATAGACATACCTGCTGCCAATGCCCAAGTTTCTGGTACAAGTCCAAATGTCCCTCAAAATAAAGGCATATACGTTTCCTCTGCCGCTGATATAAGCGTGTATGCGGTAATGCGTAATAACTTTCGAACAGAAGCCTCTGTCGTTTTGCCGATTAGTTCTTTTGGAGGAACGACCGAATACATCATCAATACTTACCGCCCCACGAATGACAATGCAGGC
>JAAFJK010000472.1 GCA_013298105.1 Cytophagales bacterium | reverse complement strand
GTGCAGACGAAGCCGAAGCGAAGATACAAGCCTTGCTTAAAAAATTAGCTGATATGGGACTTCCGCCCTTAGATTAGTTTTTAAAACCTTGCCTGCCCCACGACAGTAGGGCAGGCAAGGTTTTTATTTACAACACCAAAACAAAAAGCAATTTGTGCAACGGCACAAATTGCTTTTTTGTTTCTCCCCTTTGGGATTGGAGGCTTTTAATTTTTCACAATACGTTTTACAGCAGTACCTTTTTCGGTGCGAAGCTCAAGCATATACGTACCTTTGGGCAAGTTTGCAATACTCAGCTCTACCACTTCTTCAGTAGTGGCAGGCAAGACGCGAACTTCTTTTCCTCTCAGGTCTATGATGCGCATATCCACCGCCTTGCCTGCCCTGTTCTCAAATTTTACCCAAACGGTATTTTGGGCAGGATTTGGATAAAGTAAGATAGAACTCTCAAAAATACGATTTTCTACAGAAGTTACCGTAGCATTTTTTACAGTGGAACAAGCGGACTGTGAACCCAATACCGCACAAACCCTGTAGAAATATTCTGTACCAATATTGAGTGTTACATCATTGTCTGTATAAGTCGTGGTATTGGCGGGCAAGGTTGTAGTCGTGATGACTGTAAAAGGACCTATAGAATTAGAACCTCTCTCTACTCGATAACCTGTTTCGTTGGTTGCCGCATCAGTCCATGTCAATTGTACAGCTTTTGCATCACTTTTGGGTACTGCCTGCAGATTGGTAGGTGCGGCAGGCACAGCAACAGAAAGTGTAGTAGCATTTGCGGTAGCCGAATTTTTGTTGCCATTCGCAGAAAGTGTTACCACACGATAAAAATATTGGGTGGTAGCACTTAATCCACTGTCTGTGTAAGTTACTGTACCCGCAGGCAAGTTTGCCCCTGCTTGAGTGTATGTACCATTCAAAGTCGTAGAACGCTCTATGCGGTAGCCAGTTTCTATGCCAGAGGCATCAGTCCAGTCTATTTTGATTTGTGCATCTGAAACCGCAGTAGCCGTAACGCCAGTCGCTTTGGCAGGCAAGGCATACGCCGTAAGCTCTGCTTCGGGTGCAGTGATAGGAAAGTTCGTAAAAATACGGAACTCGCCTGCTTTGAGGTTGATGCTTTTATTCAAGTTGCCTGTTACCTCGTAGGGTGCATCTGCACTGCCACTGAAGAAGTCATACCAAGTGCCTGTATGATGAAAGTCTGCCGTTACGTTTTGTGCCACTACATCAAAGTTAGCAATCACGACTACGTTCATATTATTTCCGCTTGTAGGCGTGGTAGTGTAAGGAGATGAAGTTTGCTTAAGTTGTTTGAAATATTGATTGCCGCCTTGTGAACTTTGAATAAAAGTATCAAAACTACCAAATGTATCATAAGTAGTTTTCAATTTTACGATTTCGCTGTATGCTTTGCGCAATTTGAGGCGGTCGGGCTGTGTATCATAACTTTGAGGGGCTACCCAAGGTAGCGGTTTGGAAGTGGTACGGCAGTTATCGCTTATAGTACCATCAGTGCAACGATTGATGTGGAAGTCAAAGCCCATTTCACCAAATTGCCAAATCATCTTCGGACCTGTACTAAGGAAACACATGGCGGCAAGTGCTTTTGCTCTATCCATAGCTACAGGTATTGTTTTTACGTTGTGGGTGCTTATGGCACTGTTTCCACTGTTCAGGGCGTTGTACATAGTGCGCTGCTCGTCATGACTTTCCATATAAGGGATAAGGCGCGGAGCTTGCCAGTTGGCATTATTGCCAAAGTCTGAACCAGATATATCTGCTTGCCCATTGTTGAAGCCCATAAGATTTTCAGCAAATGCTTTTTCCATATTGCGCCAAAACATCATGCCTTTTTTGGGTGTTTCGTTCCAGCGATAGTTACCAAGTTCAGCTTCTTCTGCATTTTCAGAAAGGTGTTCGAGGATTACATAATCTTCGGGGTGGACAGCCCAAATCTCATCTGCTATGCGTTTCCAAGTCGCTACGCGGTCTGCATGGTATTGATTCCAACAGCCAATATTTTGATTGTCTGGGTCTTGGGAGTTATTAGGGTCAGCACCACATTGACTATTTTGCGTGAAACCTTTGGAAAGGTCGAATCTGAATCCATCTACTTTATATTCATCAAGCCAAAACAAGTTCACATCTTTTACCAAGTTTTTGGTAAGTTGTGAGTCATGATTAAAGTCGCGGAATACACTGAAAGGGTGTGGCGCAGTTTGATTGAACCAAGGGTTTGCATTGGCAGGATAGATTTTTACATACGGGAACTCCTCTTGAGCGTGGTTCAGTACCATATCCAATATAACCGCCATACCGCGTTGATGGCACTTATCTATCAATTCTTTGAATTTATTTTTTGTGCCGTATGCTTTATCCACTGCAAAGTAGAAGTTCGTATTGTAGCCCCAACTGATATTGCCTGAAAACTCCATGATAGGCATAAATTGAATCGCATTCACGCCTAATCCTTGCAAATAGTCTAATCTATCTATCACGCCTTGAAAGTCGCGTGTAGCACTAAAATCATGCACCCAAAGCTCATAAATGACTAATTTTTCTTTAGCAGGTCTTTGAAAGTTCAAAGTAGCATTTGACCACGTATAAGCTGTTTGGTTTGTTTGCAAAACACTCACGATACCTGTAGTCTTGCCTGTAGGATAGGGCGTAGGGTTGGGATAAGTGGTAGCAGGGATAAATCCGTCATTGCCTGGATCGAGAAGTTTCTCCGAATAAGGGTCAGCTACATTGTCAAAAGTTTCGTTGGCATTGTAGATTTGGTATTGAAAGGTGTATTCTGTGCCTGCAGTGGGTATTTCAAATGTATCCCAATAAAAGTCATCATTTGCTGTGCCTGCATAGTCAGTGCGGTTCATTTGATAAGCGGGGTCAATTTCCCAATTATTGAACGAGCCTATGACATACATCTTATCCTTATTCGGCGCACGAAACACCAACGTAACTTCCTTGTTATTTGTAGGGTTGTAGCTCACACCAATTTTGGGAAATGTAGTGTTTGGGTACAGCGCGTAGGTAGGCAAGGCATTGGAGAGGACATTGGCTTTGCGAAGCACAAAATAAATTGTTTTTTCTACATTGACAGCTCCCGCAGTTGCTTTGGCTTTTACGACATATTTTTCTGTACCAGCATTTACATTGATGATATGGTTCAATGTAGTCGCAGTCGCGGCATTGGCTACATTCGTACCATTTACTTCTATGCTGATGTTAGCGGCTATGTTTGTACCTGCTGTGATATTGATGGCATCACCAATATTCGCAAAAAAACCAGTATTGGTAGGTGAGGAGAAAGCAATGTCTAAAGCACCTTGGTTGATATTCATGTAGATATTTTGCCCAGCAGATGTTTTCCCTTCTTTGCAAGGAGTAGCATTCCCACCAAAATTACCACAAGGTCCGTTCTCACGCATTACCAGCCCAAGTCGAAAGATGGGTGTTCCTGCTGTAATGGTAGGGAATAAACCCCTCACACCACTTGCAGGCAAAGTCAGGGTATATATATTTGTGGTTCCTTGTCTTGTGAACTTGGGCGTAGTTGAGGGATTTCCCCAAGCACTTGTAGTAGGAACGACAGTCCATTCTGTATCAGTTGCATTTGTAGTAACTGCCCCTATGTGTGCTGTAATAGTGGTAGTTCCAGCAGGCAAGTTCACAAGTTGTTGCCCTTGACTCAGGGTAGCATCATACGTAAACGTAACGGCTTGGTCAGCTGTAAAGATAGCTGGATTGGCTGTAATTTGAGCATTTGAATAACTTATACCAATGCACCAAAGGCATAAAGTAGCTAAGATTTTTCTCATATAAATTGTAGGATTACTTTTATTATATTAAGAGGCAATGTTAGCAAAATGTTTTCATTTTTCCAAGTTTTATTGTCATTTTTCTTAGACAATCGTGTGCATAAAAGGGTTGCAGTTTTTATTCCTTTAGTTCTTGGATAATACCATTTGGCTGTATCTGATAGCGTTCTATATGTTCTTCCGTTCCTGAAATGGTATGAACTTGTACCCTCGTCCAGATAGAGCCATTGGCTTCTACTTTCCCACGTATTTCGTTTGAATGGAGGTCAAATTGCACTTTTTGGGCAATAGGCAGTACCTGAATAGGCTCTCCTGTGATGCTAAAACTATGTAACAAAAACTGCTCACTTTCCATATTTTCAAAGCCTTTTTGCAGAGCCACTACTCTTGTCAAAACCAATACATATTTTTCAGTGCGTTGCAAAAGTGCCACTTTGTAGGCTGTAGCTTCAGAGGCAAATTCGCGCCCTTCTTCATCTTTAGAAGGCATAAAAGGCTCAATAAGTGCCTCATAATGATTCACTTCGTGATTGTCAGTATTTTTGAAGCCTGTAAAAAAGTTTTTAGCTTCAGTTTGGCTGATAAGGTGTTTTTTTTTGTAACTCGATTTTACTTCACAAAGGTACGGTAATTTTCCTTTGGGAAAACTCTTTAAAAATGCCTCAAAACTCGCTTCTTGTGCGTAGGCAGGCAAGGCAGAGAAAAACAACAAGG
>JAAFJK010000761.1 GCA_013298105.1 Cytophagales bacterium | reverse complement strand
CACAAGATTGTTCGCTTTGCTCACAATGACAAACTCGGTATTTCCACAAAAATTGTCAGGCAACCAAAATTTTTGCGCTTTCAAATGTGTGAGATTGGGGGAACTTTTATTTTGATGCGTTTAATCTGCAAAAAAATAAAATATTATAGAAAATCATAAAAAAAACATTACTTTTGCAACGTTTTTGAATACAAAAGAATAAAAAATAAATAAAACAATAGTTTTATTTTATAATACTTTCATTATCAAACGTTTATAAACGTCAATCGCATACCTTAAATCGTACATCTCCTCAAGTTATTTATTTTCTTACATGGAAAAAACTGAAAAAACCGTAGAACAACGTCTTGCCTCTTTGCACAAATTGCAGTCTGTGGACTCTAAATTGGACGAAATCAAAAAAATGCGTGGCGCACTCCCTGATGAAGTCCGCGATTTGGAAGACGAAATTGCTAAATTCGAAACACGCATCTCAAAATTTCAGAACGAAGTCAAAGACTTTGAACAAGACATCGAAAACCGCAAACAACGCAAAAAAGAAGCGGAAAAACTTATCGGTAAGTACAAAGAGCAACAGATGAAAGTGCGCAACGACCGCGAATTTCAGGCTATAGCCAAAGAAATAGAATCTGAAGACCTCGAAATACAACTTTCTGAAAAACGTATGCGTGAAGCTACAGATAAAATCACACGCAAGAAAACCGACATTGACAGCGTAAACGAGCAACTGAAAGATTTGCAAAGTACCCTCGCTACCAAACGCATAGAGCTAAAAAACCTGCTCGAAGAGAGCGAAGAAGAAGAAGCAAAATTGTTGAAAGAGCGTGAAAAACAAACTAAAAACATCGAAGAACGTTTGGTGCGTTCTTATGACAGGCTACGCGGCAATGCCGCCAATGGGCTGGCAGTCGTGATGGTAAAGCGTGATGCGTGTGGAGGTTGCTTTCATGTAGTACCACCCCAACGCCAAGTAGAGATAAAAGAAAAGAAAAAAATAATCGTTTGTGAACACTGTGGGCGTGTATTTGCAGGCGTAGAAGATGTAGTCATACCTGTAGTAGAACCTAAAAAGGCTACCCGCAAAATAGGCTCAAAAACTAAAGACGAAGTAGAAGAAATATAATTATGCTATTTGCTTATGCTATACGCTCACTACAACGAAGATGGCAAAAACAACTTTGGTTGATGCTCATCTACACGATTGTAGTGGGCTTTTATGCTTCGGTGATATTTTTTACTTCCGCACTCCAGCATGAAACTGCCCAAGTCTTGCATCATGCGCCTGAGCTTTGGGTGCAAAAGATTGCAGGAGGTCGGCTCGTGCCTTCGCCTACGCATTGGGGCGATAGTTTGAAAAAATGGCGTGGTGTAAAACAAGTCATTCCACGTATTTGGGGGTATTATTTTGACTCGCCTACGGGGGCAGTCTGTACGCTCATGGGGTCAGATTCGCTTACTGCGGGGCTATCTATGCTGAAGACTACACCTGACTTTGGGAAACGTCCCCTAAAAGATGTAGAAATTTTAGTAGGTACGGGTTTATTGGAACTTAGGGGCTTGCAATTAGGCGAAACTATCACGCTGTATGCACCCAATAATGCACTCGAAAATTTCCGAATCGTGGGCGCGTTCGAGAGTGAGAGCGACTTACTTACAAAAGATTTGCTTATCCTCTCCCCTACTTCAGCACGAAAGATGCTTGCCTTGCCTGCCCACGAGGTAACGGACTTTGCTGTTTCAGTACATAACACGCTGGAAGTCAATAACATAGGTAAAAAAATAGATACCCAACTTCCGCAAGTGCGTGTAGTAACTCGCGCCCAACTAAGCGCGACTTATCAAGCCCTTTTTAGTTGGCGTGGCGGGATTTTGGTGTATGGTTCTTTGATGGCTTTTTTTGCTTTTATGGTCTTGGCGTGGGAACGCGCAAGTGGGTTGAGTGAGCAGGAAAGGAAGGAATTAGCCATTCTCAAAGCAGTAGGTTGGCAAATAAACGAGGTTCTTTTAGTCAAGCTATATGAAGGTTTGCTTATATCACTTACAGCTACACTTTTGGGTGTTTTGGTAGCGTATATCCACGTATTTGTGTTTGATGGGACTATTTTGCGCCCTTTTTTGGTAGGCTGGTCTGTAGTTTATCCAAACTTCAAGCTGATGCCTGTGGTCTATGTAGGCGATTGGCTGAATATTTTGGCACTTTCTACTGTGCCATACCTTGCGGCTACGCTTATACCTGCGTGGCGCGGGGCTATCACAGACCCTGCGGAGATTATGAAGTAATAGGGCTACCGCACCCAAATAAGCGGTTTTTAAACTTTTGAAAAGGAAAATGTACCACAAATGGCTCATCTGTGCGCCGTAGGCGAATTGGTTTGCTAAGGAACGAGTAAAAAATAACTTGCTGATTTTGTTAATCTTTTGCGTTTATGTTTCGTTGCAATAATCATTACAAAACAAGGCTTTGCGCTTCTATTGCGCCTTACCTAAACCCAAAATATCGCACAAAATCTTTATCATCTTATTTTTTACTCGTTCCTAAAATTTATTTGTTTCAAACCCACAAAAAAATTGTTTTTTTCAAAAAAAGCATTTACTTTTACGGCTTAAGTTAAATATTTTATTTTCCTATACAAGCAATAAAACCTAATCACTTGGCTATCAAATGATTAGGTACTTTATAGATTTATTTCTGCTTATTATCAATTTTATATGAGATACGAACACGACTCACTTGGGGAGCTGGCACTCCCTGACGAAGCCTATTATGGTATCAACACAGAACGAGGCAGACGCAACTTTGCCGTTTCAGGTATAAGTATAGGACACTATCCTATATTTATACAGGTTTTAGCGAAAATTAAAAAAGCAACCGCTATTACCAATGCTGAAATAGATGGACTTGCAACGCCTATTATGAAGGCGATTTGCCAAGCCTGTGATGAAATAATTAGTAGCAAAATTCGTGCCGAACAGTTCCCTGTAGATATGATTCAGGGCGGAGGCTGCATAAGTACACACATGAACGTGAATGAAGTCATTGCCAATCGTGCAAATGAACTCATCACAGGGGAGAAAGGCTATGACTTTGTTCACCCCAACAACCACGTGAATATGGGGCAATCTACGAATGACGTTTTGCCTACTGCCCTCAAATTGACTACCCATTTTTACTTACTCAATCTTATCAACAGCTTGAGCGTATTGGAGGATATATTGACAGACAAGGTAGCCGAGTTTGCTGATGTAGTGAAGCTCTCACGCACTTGCCTACAAGATGCCGTACCTATCACACTGGGGCAGGAGTTCAGCGCGTACTTGGCACTTGTGCGTAGAAGTATCCGACAACTTGAATTTCAGGCAGATATGTGCTTAGATGTGCCTATCGGGGCGACTGCTGTAGGGACGAGCTTGGGCGTGCGCCCTGGTTATTTGGATAAGATTTATGGGAATCTATCGAAAGTCATGGGCGTAACTGTGAGGCGCGATGAGAACTTTTTTGACGGTTTGCAGAATGGTGATTTCTTTGTCCAACTTTCGGGAACTGTAAAAGCTATAGCTACAGGACTTTCTAAAATGGCAACAGATTTGCGCATACTTTCGAGCGGCAATCGCTCTGGTATGAAAGAGCTTATCTTGCCTGCCGTACAAGCTGGCTCGTCTATCATGCCCGCCAAGATAAATCCTTCTTATCCTGAACTTATCAACCAAGTCGCGTATTTGGTCTGTGGCAATGACTTGACTATCACGATGGCGGTCGAGGGCATAGAGTTGGACTTGAATATTTGGGATTCTATCATCTCCAAATCACTTTTTGAATCTTTGGAAGTGATGACGCGCTCTATCACGCTTTTTGCGCATAATTGCGTGAAAGGCATACAAGCAAACCGCGAGGAGTGTGCAGAACAAGCCGAAAACACGCTTTCGCTTGCCTTAGTCGTGTCGATGGTTTTTGGGTATGAAGTGGGCGTAAAAGTCGCCAAGCACGCCCATAAGTCAGGGCTTTCTATCAAAAATGCCTGCATAGATTTGGGTGTACTTACGCCCGAAATGGCAAACGATTTGCTGGATACATATATGCTTACTGATGCCAAGCGCAGTGGCGAAATCGTAAACCAAATGGCGCAAAAGCAAAAAGACAAAGTACGCGACATCATCAAAAGTATCACACCCGAAGCACGTCATTTGATTTTTGAAGTGATGACACGCATGACTTGGGCAGATGCACAGATAACAGCCGAAGAATCTATGGTATTGGAAGTTACGGCAGAGGCATTGCAGTTAGATGCCAAAGTAGTTAAAAAACTTTCGGCTAAGGCGCAGGCAAGTGTGGCTACGCTACATACTTGGACGACAGATTTAATGTCCTTGCCTACCCGCGAGCGCGAACTTGCCTACATTTGTGGGGCATGGCTCTCTGAAGTAGATGATGAAGTGGCGGGGGCAGAGCTGGTGCTTTTGGAAGAATTACGCGCGGGTTTGCTTATATCGGAGGCAAGGGCGTTTGAACTTAAGCGAAAAGTACACCAAATACACGCCCACAAAGCCGAACTTGTACCACAGTGGGAGTCTTCGCCTTGGTGGGAGGAGTTTGAGCGCGTGCTTGTGCAAGGGCTTGAAATAATTGGAAATAAGTAGTTTTTTGTATTAGCCAATAAAAATCCCACAAGGTTTTCAAAACCTTGTGGGATTTTTTTATCTGTACATTATGTCATGCAAATTGCTTTCTGTTGGGAAAAGCAAAAGTGGAAGGCTGTTTATTTTTGAGTGGACAGGCAAGTCATTCTGTATAAATTTCAATAGCTTTTTGCCAATAAAACATAGCGTAATGCGCCATTTTTACTTTCTTATTCAAGAAATTGAAATCAGGATGTAGAATCAGCCAATCCGTAACTTTGTAGTCTGTTTTGTCAAGGGTAGGCAAGATTGTATAATCTTGCTTCATCAATTTAGCTACCAAAAGTGCCACCTTACCCGCCGTTTCTATACCATATTCTAAAGTAAAAGGATAGAAAGTCCAACTGCCAAATTTTTTGATTCCTTCCGAAAGTTCTTTGTTTTCTCTTTTGGCTATCTGTAGGCAAGTTTCCCAAGTATCTTGCAATACATCTTCAGGCATCTTGCCTACCAGTGCAGGTCGGTAGGCAAGTTCCTTGCTTACATTTTGCAAGAAAGATTTTGCAAACATTTGAAAATCAATGATTTTATCAAACAACTGCCCCAAATCAAACATTTGTTTGATGATTTCGGTTTCCTTGCCTGCGCCATACTGTATGCCTGTAGTATGGGGTGCAAAAGCTGTCAATTTATCGCCTGCTATAGCTTCTATGGTAGGCAAGTCTAAAAATGTGATAGGTTCTATAGTGTCTATCCAAGCCATTTGCAGAGGCATTTTTTG
>JAAFJK010000509.1 GCA_013298105.1 Cytophagales bacterium | reverse complement strand
CCTTGAGTCTTGTGCGCCAAGCGACAACCTCATTTGCAGGTTTTCGTTGGGTGTATAGTGCAGGAAAGCATTGTAGCCATACTTTTGCATGGACTGTTCAGGGGAAGGATAGGCATTGCCGAGTGCATTTCTCTTCAAAATCGTATCAAGTGAGATGTACTCATTGGCATCATAGTTGAAATACGTATCTTGAGTGCGGTTGCGTCTTTGGGCATTGGCAGATAGCACAAAATTAAATTTATCATTGAACTTATAGCCCAGTGAGCCATTGTTTATCAACGTTTGATGAGAACCTTGTTGTGCGTTGGCTACAGCGTGCCAGCCTTTTTGCTCTGCTTTTCGAGTGATGATATTGATAACCCCCGAAACAGCATTCGGTCCATACATAGCCGAAGTCGCCCCGCGTACAAGCTCTATCCGCTCTACATCATTCAAATCTACAGGCAAGGTTTCCCAAAAAGTGCCTCCCAAATAATAATTGTAAGTAGGACGATTGTCTATCATCACGAGCGTAGTGGTATTGCCTGCCACCGAAAACAGCGAATTTCTCTGAACATTTGAGCCACCCCGCAAATGAATGTCATAATTTCCGTTACTTTGCTCAAATACGACCAGCCCTTGCATGAGCCTCAGTGCTTCCATAATAGAAGTACAGCCTGCCCGCAAAATATCCTCTTTCGTAACCACTGAAGTAGAAAGTGGCGCATCAAAAAGTCGTTCGGACTTTTTAGACGCAATCGTAACTTTGACATTCAAGACATCTTCCGTCAGGAGGTTATACATATCTTCTACCCTGAATTTCATGAGGTCGGGCATACTGTCATTTTGCGCCTTGCCTGCCCAAGACAGCATGAGGCATAGAAGTAAAAGTATTTTTTTTAGCATACGTTAGGTTTTTGTCCAATTTTTTGCTCAATACAAGCCACGTTTGGTGTACTACCAAATGTTATTTTGTAACACAAATTCAAAATTGTAGAGTAGTCTGAGTGGTCAGTCTTAGTTAAATGTTCGTTTTTTTTCGGTTGGTAATCCGCTTGCGGTTGTCAATCCGAAAAAAAGACCGCGAACTGAGGAACGAGTAAAAAATAATTTGAGAATATTTAGCCACGCTGTAAGCGTCTGTTATCGAGCTTTTACGCGGTTAGGCAATACCAACAGACGCTTACAGCGTGGCTTCGCGTGAGTGAAATTATCATGTTATTTTATTTTCATTCCTGAGAATTTTAATCTCTATTCTATTGAGCAAAAAAAGTACCATATTTATTACGCTTATTGCTTGACGCTCAAGTCTTAGTTAAATGTTCGTTTTTTGACAACCGAAAAAAAGACCGCGAACAAATATTGGATTCAAAAATTTTAAAATCTGTACCTGAAGTTTGCCATAATCACGCGCGTATCACGTTGGATAAAAGACGTTTGGTTGAAATTTGCGCCCTGAATCTCTGAACCAAAACGCATAGTATAGAGCATATCGCGTATATTCACGCCAATACTTGCTTTTTTGTCCCAAAAAGGTTTTTGGAAGCCCAAACCCATACCAAATACAGGCAAAGTACGCCCTTGTGCTATCACACTGGGCGAGTTGTAAAACAAGTTCATAGTGAGGCGTGCATTTGTCCAAAATGTAAAATTGTTATTCACGCGGGCAGTCCAGCTATTTACACTGCTATTCACGCCTCTGCCTACTTGGTCTGCTATGATGTCATTTTGAAAAAATGAGTAGTTTAGGTTCAAGTCCCACCACTTCGTAAGTTTGCCTGAGCCTGTAAGTTCTATGCCATATACATTGCCTCTGCCAATATTTTCGGGCATAGAGGTCGTGATGCTTGTTTCGGGATTGAGCAATGCGATACGCTGCACAATGTCTGTACGCAAGCGATAAAATATAGAAGGACTGAACGTGAACTTGTCCCAAACGCGGTTGTAGCCCAGCTCAAAGTTATAGGCAAATTCAGGATTGATGTTTGGATTGCCTGTACGATAGTTTAGTGGATTTGAAATATCCACAAAGGGATTCAAATCTCCAAAATTCGGGCGTGTGATGCGGCGTGCAAAAGAAATCTTGACGAATTGGTCTTGATTGATGTTGTAAGATATGCGAGCGGTAGGAAAGAGATTGAAAAAATCTTTACTAAATTTGGTATTTTCAATGCCCACTACATTGCCACGCATCTGTACGTTTTCGAGCCTCAGCCCTGTGCTATAGTCCCATTTGCCTAAGCTATTGCGGTAGGCAAGGTAGCCTGCTTGTACGTTTTCGGTAAAAGCAAAAGTATTGGATATGCGGGCATCTTTTTCCCAATTATTCAGTGCATAACTGAAATTTTCGACATACGCGGCTGTATTCAGCTCACGCGCTGTTATTTTGATGCCTGTTTCAAAAACACCTTTTTTGCCATGTGGGGTAGAAAAGTCTATTTGTGCGTTGGTAATGATATTTTTGTTGTCATTGTCTGTACGGCGGTCTGTGGGGTTTTGCAGGTTCGAAAAGTCTGCTCTTAGGTGTTGTATCTGAAGGTTATTATCGGATATGTCGTCTGCAAATGTTTGCGAAAAAGTAGCAGTTAGTTCTTGTTTGGCTTTTTTGAACTCATGCCTGAAGACCGCGTTGTACTCAATGGTTTGGCTGATATTGGTGCTGTAGGTAAGCTGTCTTGTGAGGCT
Source organism: Cytophagales bacterium (assembly GCA_013298105.1). GTDB lineage: Bacteria > Bacteroidota > Bacteroidia > Cytophagales > Microscillaceae > RDXI01. The sequence goes on along the minus strand of JAAFJK010000509.1, from coordinate 1,588 downwards.
ATCTATAGCATTGGTAGTAAAGTCATTGATGAAGTTACTGCGTGTCATATCATCACCATTTCCGTATCTGTAGCCAAAAGTTCCTTCTATGCCGATGGTTGTCTTGTCTGAAAAATAATAATCTGCCCCTGTTCTGAGGTTGTGATTATTGCCACTGTTGCCTGTAACTTGCGCTTGGTCGAGAAGCTGTCGTAGGTTTTGGTTGGGCAGGAAAGTTTTACGTTCTACATCTCCTGTGCCGAGTCTGTTGTCTATCCTTCCGCCATATCCTGCAAATACATTCCATTTTTTTGCCCTGTGATTCAGGCGTGTATTCCACATAGCGCGTCCGCGCGGAAAGCCTCCGCCTATACTTACCATGCCATGCGTACCAAGTTGTTTATCTCTTTTGAGGCGAATGTCAATCAATCCACCGCCACCTTCTGCATCAAAACGGGCAGAGGGATTATTAGAAATGCTGATACTCTCGATGTCTTCAGCATTGATTTGGTCTAAAGGATTCATACCACCTCCGCGCCTCATATCGCCCATACCCGACATACGTCCGTTGATAGTAACGTTTGGTCTGCCGCCGCGCATCGTGATATTCCCATTGGCATCTACTTGTACCGAAGGGACTTGTTGAAGTACGTCTGTGGCTGTACCACCTTGTGTGGTAGGATTGGCATCAGGGCGGACTATAGTTTCATCTGCCGTAACTTGTATGAACTCTTTTTTGGCTTCGAGGGTTACTTCTTTCAGTTCTTTTGTGCCTTCAGAGAGCGTGATGTTTTGATAAGTGGTAGGCAAGGTTTGTGCATCGAAAGTCAGTGCCATTTCTTGGGTAGCAAAACTCATCATTTCTACCTTCAGTGTATAAGAGCCTTGTTCAATTTGCGCTATAGTGTATTCGCCTATGTCGTTGGTATTGGTGGCTTTATAAGCACTTGCCTGCCCCGCTATCCAAAGTGAAACAGTGGCAAATGGAATGGGACTGCCTGTTTTGTCTGTAGTTTTGCCTGTGAGCTTATAACTTGCCTGCCCGAATAGTACAGTAGGCAAACTAAAAGCTAAAAAAATGTATAGGAGTTGTTTCATGGTACATCATAAAAGTGTATCTCTGTTAGACAATCTAAACCGCTAAAAGTTTAATCTTAAAATGTTAAAAAATTGTGAAAAATAGTTTGAATGTCAAATTATTGTAGGAGTTGTGAATATCTTGCGTACAAGCGTGCTATAAGAATCCCCGAAAAAGCAAACTAAATCTCACTCCAAAACGTTTTAATAGACTTCTTGCGAAAGTCTTTTTAACCCTTCTCCATTTGGAGAAGGGCAGGGTTGAGGTATCAGAAATAGCACTTTCGCAAGAAGTCTAATAAAAAACATAAAAAATATATGGAAACTTTGATTGCCGAAAGCACTTATGAATTAGAACGCAACAAACCTATTCCAAGTAAAAAACATTCTTTTGCGCAAACGCGCCTTAGCAAGACGTAAAAAATAAACGGAATGATTTTATTGTAGGGGTGGGGTTCACCCCCACCCAAGCCAAAAACAGGGTGTTTCAATTAAAAGTTATTTGCGTGGTTTGGGTGGGGGTGAACCCCAC
>JAAFJK010000772.1 GCA_013298105.1 Cytophagales bacterium | reverse complement strand
CAGGCACAAGGCATTGCACAATGTTTGGTATATCCATGTCAAAAGGATTAAAATATTTCCAAACTGTGGAAGTATGGTTTTGGTGTTTTTCAAGGGCTTCTGCCATATTCATTCTATCTATGCCGCCCACCTTGCCTGCCGATTTTTGGTAGAGTGCTTGAAAATATGCTTTTACGTCTTTGAAGGGAAGCGACACCAATGCCTCATCACCCAATATAGAGGTGGGTGAGTTGCCTTCTGGATTGATGAGTGTGAGCCATTCTATTTCACTTCTTAGCGGATTGCCCTGCAAATCTGTGTAGTAATATTCTTTCCAAGACAGTTTTAGTTCCTCCATATTCAGACGGAGAGTGTCTTGCACATTGTCGTTAAAAAACATCATCTTTTGTGCAAAATCTCTTTTATTGAGTTTTTTAGGTTTGGTTTGCTCATGTGCATCAAAAATAGGTGCGTACACTTGCACCTTGCCTGCCTCTATGCCTTCACGTAGGCGCACCATAAAATTATTTCCTTCCTCTCTCCAAAAGCTATGATTTTTATAATGCTGTGCGCTATCAATAAAACTTTCCTGATTGCCAAAACCTAAGCCATTTTTGTAAGGATAGTTGGTTTCTGAGGAAATATTTTTGATAGCCTCTATTTGCACTTTGAGTGGAAGTTTATCAAAGTCGTTGTACTCAAAAGGGTACTCAAAAATCCTAAAATCTACATTTCTATACAGGACAGTGTGTTTTTCGGTAGGCGAGTTCTGCATAAAAAATGGGGTTGCATCTATCAAAAGCGCATTTATTTTGGCTTGGCGTTTTTCAAAAGCATTTACTACTATAGCCGCTCCGTCCGCATCACTTTCTACGCTTTTGTAAAGATGTTTTTCTAAGGCTTCTACCATAGAAATATGGTTTGTTCTGTCTTTAAAATCATAGTAAACCGCTTCCAATCTGTCTATTTTTTTGTATTTCAAGGATTTTTTGTACATTTTTTGGAGATATTTTTTACAATCTTTGTACTTGAAGTTTATTCTGCGTACTTGATTGTCATAAAAATAAGTTTTTGGCAGTACCAAGCCCAGTGTTTGTATTTCTCCTGCTTTGGTGGCTACTTCGAGGTGCCATTCTGAGGGGCGTATCGTGATGGTATCAGCCACATTTTGGTCAAAATATCGTTGGATAGCGGTTAGTTCTTTGGGTTTTAAAGGTGTGGTGCCGCGATAAGCCTTTAACTTACCTTCTTTTGCCGCCTTCAGCAAATAGTGTGATATTTCTGCCTCAAGTTGGAAAAATCCTACCTCCTCATAGTTTGTCAAGAGTTCGGTTTTATTTTGCGCTTGGGCAGGCAAGGCAAAAACGAGCAGAAAAGCTATGAAGCTATACGCAAAATATTTCATACAGAGGAGAGAATACAGGTTTATAGTATATACTAAATGACTCTCGTAAAACAGAACCAAAATTGATATTTTTCACATTTGAGCTTTGCAATGCCTCAAAACGCCCGCAAGCAAAAGAACTTTCTTAGCTCCGTTATGGTTCTTTAGGATATGAAAAAGCCTAAAGACATCAGAAAAAACACTCAAGATACTGAAGAAAACAAAAATTCTATCCTTGAAAATTTAGCCGCCCTGAAGAATCTGCCCAAATTTTTTAGGCTCGTTTGGCAAACACACAAGGGTTTTACAGTCGCTACCCTTATTTTACGGCTTTTGCGCACTTGCCTGCCCTTAGCCACGCTGTACGTAGGCAAGCTCCTGATAGATGAGGTTATCCGCCTCTTGAGCCAACCTCAACAAAGCTGGGACAAAGTTTGGACACTTGTGGCAGTAGAGTTTGGATTGGCACTTTTTTCAGAAATATTGAGCCGTTGTATTAGTTTGGTAGAAACGCTTTTGGGCGATTTATTTTCCAACGCCAACTCTGTCCAACTGATGCGCCACGCCGCTACGCTGGACTTGGCTATGTTTGAAGATGCCACTTTTTATGACAAACTTGCCCGCGCAAGACAGCAAACAGTAGGGCGCGTTACGCTTATTTCGCAAGTCCTTTCACAACTGCAAGACATCATTACGCTTACGATTTTGGGGATTGGCTTGGCATTTTTCAATAGCTGGCTGTTATTGATTTTGATTTTTGCGGTCTTGCCTACCTTTTTCAACGAAACGTATTTCAATTCAAGTTCTTACTCTTTGGCAAAAAGTTGGACTCCCGAAAGGCGCGAACTCGACTATCTGCGCTATGTAGGCGCGAGCGACCAGACCGCCAAGGAAATCAAGGTTTTTGGACTTTCAGGTTTTTTGGCAGACAGGTTTGCAGTCTTGGCACAGAAATATTATGTAGCCAATCGCGGTCTGGCAGTCAGGCGTGTGATTTGGAGTTTATTTTTTAGTATTTTGGGAAGTTTGGGGTATTATGTGGCGTACATTTATATCGTTTGGCAGACGCTGGCAGGCAAGTTGAGTGTAGGCGACCTCACGTTCTTAGCGGGTTCATTCAGTCGTATGCAAGACCTTTTGCAAGGCATCTTGTCGCGCTTCTCCAGCATTGCCCAAAACGCGCTGTATCTACAAGATTTGTTTGACTTTTTGGAGATGCGCCCACGCATTGTATCGCCTCCAAAGCCTATCGCCTTGCCTGCCCCGATACAGCACGGGTTTGTATTTGAAGGCGTGGGTTTTCGCTATCCGAACTCTGATATATGGGCAGTGCGACACCTCAGTTTTACGCTACAGGCAGGCGAGAAGCTGGCACTTGTAGGCGAGAATGGGGCAGGCAAGACCACCATCACCAAACTGATAGCGCGACTGTATGAGCCAGACGAAGGACGTATTTTGCTTGATGGCAAAGACATCAAATCTTATCATTTGGACGAATACCAGCGCATCATAGGCATTATTTTTCAAGATTACATTCATTTTCAGATGTCTGCTTCGCTGAATATCTCGACAGGTAAAATTTGGGAAAAAGACAACCAAGCCGCCATTGAGCTATCTGCCAAGCGCAGTTTGGCAGATACTGTCATAGCAAAACTTCCAAAAGGTTATGACCAAATGCTTGGCAAATGGTTCAAGGAAGGGACAGAACTCTCTGGAGGCGAATGGCAAAAAATAGCCCTTGCACGCGCCTATATGCGTGATGCGCAACTGCTGGTGCTTGATGAGCCTACTGCCGCACTTGATGCGCGTGCAGAGTACGAGGTCTTTAGGCATTTTGTGGAGCTTACGGTAGGCAAGAGTGCTATCATCATTTCGCATAGATTTTCTACAGTCCGTATGGCAGACCGCATCTTGGTTTTGCGCAAAGGCGAACTGCAAGAAATCGGCTCTCACGAGGCACTCATGGCACAAAACGGGCTGTATGCAGAACTATTCAATCTACAAGCCGATGGCTACAAATAATTTTATTTGCTTCTAAGGAACGAGTAAAAAATAACTTGAGCATATTTAGCCACGCTGTAAGCGTCTGTTATCGAGCTTTTACGCGGTTAGGCAATACCAACAGACGCTTACAGCGTGGCTTCGCGTGAGTGAAATTATCATGTTATTTTATTTGCTTCTAAAATACACCAACCAAGCCCCACCTACCAAAACTGCTAAACCACCCAATACAAGCATGATAAGCATGGGAGAACGTTTAGTTTCTTGTTTTGGTGTGGGCTTATCATTTGCTTCTCTTTTGGCTCTTTCTTCAGCCTCGTCTTGTTTTAGTCTGTCTTTGCTTTTATTTTGTTTTGCGAAAGCCAAACTTGCCTGCAAAATTTCAGGCTTCGAAACGGTGTATTCTCCCGCGAGTTTGTAAGAATCTATAGCATAGTTATAGTATTCAATTTGCTTGTATAAATCCCCCAAAAACATAATCAAATCGCCTACCATCACATCTTTAGGCTGAATGAATTGGGTGCGCTCAAAAAGTTGATAGCCAAGGTCTTGTATAAGTTGGTTGATTTTGGTTTTGTCGTTGCTTTGGGCTGTTTCGCGGGCTTCCTTGCCTAATAGCTCGTTTTCTTTCAACCAAGTAGGGTTTTGCTGAAGTGCGATTTTCGCCTCCAAGATTTTGACATGAATCCACTCCGAACCCGCGTGAGATTCTTTGTTGAGTTCCAAGCCCTTTTTGATGTATTGCAAGGCTTTTTCGTTTTGTCCTGTGAGTTCGTAAGTGGTGCCTAAATTGGCTATGATGTTGTACTCTAACGGATATTTTTGTATCAAGCGTTCCAAAATAGCCAAGGCTTCTTGCACCTTGCCCAAATGACATAGAGTTAAAGCATGGTCTGATTCGGCTTCATGGTATTTTTTGGTGTGTGATGCTTTTTCTTTGCGTAAACTTTCCAAACGTCTTGTTGTAACACGCAATTTATATTCATATTCATACTTATTTATTTTTACAGATTCAATTCCAACAGCACGTTTAATTTGCCTTACCACATCACTATCGTGTATTGAATATTTTAGCCCCGCATGAGCGACTTCTTTCTCATAAGTGTTATAGCAGGCAAGGGTAGGCAAGAGCAAAAACGCGAAAAAAGCGAGGGCAAGCAGTCGAGTTATTTTTGACATAGCGAAAAGAAATAGTGAAATGAAAGTCCAAAAATACAAAGATTTTCGAGAAAAACAATATTTCCACCTCTACTTTTGTTTTATGACGTATTGACAAGAAAATTTGTAACTTTGCATATCTGAAAAATAAATGATTAGTCTATGAAATCTTTTGAAAAGTGGAAAACAGAAGAAGTGGAACGTACTTTTGGGATTAAGTATTTTCAAACTATGCCCTTGATGCAAGATTGGCTACAATTCCAACAATCTTTGACAACTGAAGAAGAAAAAATAGCTGAAAAATTACGGTTGTTTTTACAAAAGTTTGCTAATTTTTGGAATGAAGAAGACATGAAAGTTTTTTTTATAGTACCTGTTTTGCAAATTGTGGATTTCTATGAGTTCGATAAATATCGTACTTTTATGGAAGCTACTTTGGAGGCTACCCTCACAGATGCACAAAACAACCCTTGTATGCTTCGCGGTAGGGTGGAAATGGTGGTGGCTACAGGCAAGCAAGACCCACAAACGCCTTTTTTCTTCTTGAATGAATACAAAGCCCAACGCAAAGTGGTAACAGACCCGCAGGGGCAACTCCTAATAGCTATGCTTGCGGCACAAGCCAAAAACAATGGCAAAAACTTGCCTATTTATGGTATGTATAACATTGGGCAGTTTTGGTTTTTTGTGTTCTTG
>JAAFJK010000060.1 GCA_013298105.1 Cytophagales bacterium | reverse complement strand
GATTTGGGTACAGAGGTGTGCCTCTTTTTCGGGTACAGTCGTATCTGCAAGTGCCTGCAAATATTCAGCAAAAGTATGTTTGTGCATAAGGAACGAGTAAAAAATAAGGTGGTCAGGATTTTGTGCGATATTTTGTGTTTAGACAAGGCGCAATAGAAGCGCGGAACCATAAGATAGCGTTTTGTAATGATTATTGCAACGAAGTATAAGCGCAAAAGATTAACAAAATGTCCAAGTTATTTTTCACTCGTTCCCAACCGCAAATTTAGTACAAAAGATAGCAAAAGTTCAAACTAAAACTATAAATTTGCAGACTTTAATATTCATTTACCCAAAAAATGCAAGTAGATATTCTTTTAGGGCTTCAATGGGGCGACGAAGGCAAGGGCAAAATCGTAGATTTTCTTGCACCCCAATACAATGTAGTAGCGCGTTTTCAGGGCGGTCCGAATGCAGGACATACCCTTGAGTTTGATGGGCAAAAGCACGTCTTGCATCAAATTCCGTCAGGTATTTTCCGCCCCGAAACCAAAAATATCATCGGCAATGGCTTAGTGATAGACCCTGTAGTGTTTCAAAAAGAAATAGAATCTTTGGAGGGCTTCAACCTGAATGTAAAACAAAACTTATACATTTCAAAAAAAGCGCACATCATCTTGCCTACCCACAAGATACTTGATGCCGCTTATGAAACGCTCAAGGGAGATAAAAAAATCGGCTCTACTTTGCGTGGCATTGGTCCCGCGTATCAGAGCAAGGCGGGCAGGCAAGGGCTTCGTATAGGCGATATTTTGTCCCCCAACTTTGCCAATAAGTATCAGGAAATACTCGAAAATCATAAGCGCATTTTGCATTTCCTCGAATACGATTATGAGATAGGAGATGCAGAAGCTATCTTTTTTGATGCCATTGCGTTTATTCGCCAAATGCACCTCACTGATACAGAATATCTTGTGAATGACTGCCTGAAAAATGGCGATAAAATACTCGCAGAAGGTGCGCAAGGTTCTTTGCTTGATGTAGATTTTGGTTCTTATCCATTCGTAACAAGTTCAAGCACTATCTCGGCAGGTGCTTGTACTGGCTTGGGCATTGCACCTAATAAAATTGGTGAGGTCTTAGGTATCTGCAAGGCGTATGCTACAAGGGTGGGCAGTGGTCCCTTTCCTACCGAACAAGACAACGAAGTGGGCGAAAAATTAAGACAAATAGGGCGTGAATTTGGCGCAACCACAGGGCGCAAACGCAGGTGTGGGTGGCTCGACTTGCCTGCCCTCCGATACGCTTGTATGATAAATGGCACGACTCAGCTCCTCCTCATGAAGTTTGATGTCTTGAATACGTTTGCTGAAATCCCTGTCTGTACGCATTATGAGCTACCCGATGGCTCTATCACAGACCGCATACCGCACGACTATACTGATACACAAGTAAAGCCTATCTATAAAATCATGAAGGGTTGGCAGAAGGATTTGTCGCACGTCCGCACATTTGAAGACTTGCCTACCGAACTGCTCGCTTACATTGATTTTATTGAAGAAAAAGTGGGCATTCCTGTTACGCTCGCTTCTATCGGACCTGATAGGACACAGACTGTAGTGCGTGGCGCATTGAGAAAATAAAAATGCTGTTTTTCTTTTTTGTTCATGACTGACAACATGGACAAAAAAGAAAAAAAATAGACTTCTTGGGAAAGTATTTTGGTTATCTGACAATTTTTGTGGAAGTACCGAGTTTGTCATTGTGAGCAAAGCGAACAGTCGCGTGGTTCGCTCACAACGAGTTCCTTCGCTTCGCTCAGGAGGACAAAGTATGCTCTTTTTTCCCTCCACAAAAATTGTCAGAGAACCATGTTTTTTATCTCATTACCAAATATCCCAAAAACTGGGTAAATTGATGTTTTTTGCCGTTGTTCGTGTTTAGAAAAGTGCAGACGAATCTATATTCCACAAAAATTTAGCTATTGCTCTTTTCGACAGTAACAACAGACAGCATTTGTGCGGTGTTGTTGGTGTCGAAAAATTGAGTAGGCAAATGTAGCTATAGAACAAAATTATACCCAATTTTTCTAAACATCAACAACGGCACAAAATGATAAAAAAGGCATATTCTTGCTTTTTGTGTCGGTTTTAGCTTGAGATACTGTTCTCTCTGTAACAGACAAGCCACAGGCTTGTAGTTATTTAGGTAGAAGGAACAGTTTTGTGTCAATGGGGAAACCTAAAATACACTGAATACAAAATCTCCAGCTTTTGCATCTCCATCTGCTCCAGTGTCTTCTATTGGTTTCGCAGGCTTAACTGGCTCTATTTTTGTTTTAGGGTCTATGCCACCCACAATTTTCATCGCTTGTTGATTTGTCAAAGCGTACTCTTGGAATTTTTCAAATACATTACTCATAAGTATGAATTGGGTTTTAGGTTTAATGATTTCAATATAAAATCACATTGCAAACTTAGATTATTTAATTTAAACAAACAAATATTATTGATAAAAAATAAAAAGTTATACTTGGTTAAAATAAAATCATTTGAAAATCAATTATTTATATCTTTCAGAGAATATATTATACACCAACTTGAGATGCCTGCCCAGCAAAAAATACTTGACAACACCATAGAAGACTGGATAAAACAAGGCAACGAAAAGCAAATTGATGATATTTTGATAACAGGCATCAAGATTTAGCCAAGCTCAAAAAAGAAAAATAGCCTCTTTTTTGTTTAAGTCATAAGAAGCGTGTATCTTTGTGCCGTATTTCTAATTTTTATTGATATGTTGTTATTCATAGGCAGTTTAGGCGGTTGGGAGATTTTCTTTTTGTTCTTTTTAGCACTCCTTTTTTTTGGTGCCAAAAAGCTCCCAGAACTTGCACGTGGACTTGGTCGCGGTATTCGTGAGTTCAAAGATGCCACCAAAGAGGTCAAAGACCAAATAGAAGAAGGTGCAAAAGAAGGTAAAGTAAAATAAAACCACATTTTTTGATATACTAAAGGCGCAAAGTACCTACTTTGCGCCCTTTACTGTATATACAAAATAAAGTTAAAAATAGCTGATAGGATTCGTATTGACGGCAGTCGTTTGGATAGATAAATCCATAAAAAACGTTTGCAAATAGTCTTTCAGCAGGTGGCTTGTATTTACCTCACTTTCATAATGCCCAATGTCCGCTATCACGATTCGGCTATCGGCATCAAAGAACTCATGGTATTTGAAATCTGCAGATATAAATACATCAGCCCCTTGTCTGATGGCGTTATTGAGCAAAAAACTGCCCGTACCACCGCATACGGCTACACTTTGTACTTGCCTACCCCGCAAGGGCGTATGCCGTATGCAGGCAAGGTGCATTTGTGTTTTTAGGTATGTCAAAAAATCGTTTTCGGCTATGGGGGCAGGCAAGTTGCCTATCGCACCCGAGCCTACTTCTTGGTTTTGGTTTTCTACATTTTGGAGATAGTACGCTATTTCTTCGTAAGGGTGCGCTTCACGCAAAGCCCGTATGACGGCACTTTGCGCGTGGGCAGGCAAGATGACTTCTATCCTGTTTTCGGCTACAGTTTCGAGCTTGCCTACCAAGCCGATATGTGGTTGGGCGTGTTGGGTAGGCAAGAATCTTCCCTGCCCCTCTGTCGTGAAGCTACAATTTTTGTACGCGCCTATTTGTCCTGCCCCTGCCTGTCCAAGTTTTTCCAAAATACTTTCTGTAGCCTCGAGAGGTGCGAAAGTAGTAAGTTTCATGAGTGTTTGGGGCTTTGGCGCGAGTATGCGGACATTTTGCAAACCGAGTGTTTCGGCTATTTTGAAATTTACACCGCCTGCTACATTGTCCAAATTCGTATGTATCGCATAGATAGCGAGGTCATTTTTGATGGCTTTCAAGATGACACGCTCCACATAATTTTTGCCTGTAAGTTGTTTCAAGCCCTTAAAAACAATGGGGTGATGCGCCACTATGACATTACAGCCTTTTTGCAAGGCTTCCTCAAGCACTTCTTCGGTGCTATCAAGTGTTACCAAAACACCTGTGATGACAGTTTGAGGATTGCCAACTATCAAGCCAGCGTTGTCATAGCTTTCTTGGTAGGCAGTAGGCGCAAATCGTTCGAGGGCGTTTGTCAGTTGTTGTATTGTGGTAGGCATGAGTTCCTGTTAAATCTTAAATCTCCGTTTAAAGCCCTATTCCCAATTTTTTACTTCTCCGAGTTTGACTTTTTGGGCGTTTAGTACACGCATATTTTGTGCTGTAGTACTTTTATTGACCACAAAAGCGACTATATCACAATTCGCGCGTACCGCAGTACCCAAATCTACCTTGAACATACGCGTAAAAGTACCATTGCTTTTTGTACCACAAGTAGGAATGGTAATGCCTTCTGTACCTGTGAGTGCTTTTCGAAGAACTTTTTGGTGTGAATAATCGCTGATATATCCTCCAGGACCGCCCACTTGGTAGCGGTTTTGGCGAGCAATCACATTACTTTCAATCAAATAGACTACAAGCTGGAGCTGTTCGGTAGGATTTTGACTAAAAGCTACTTTTACCATGATATTTTCGGTAGTTGTAGAGCCTTCGGCAAGCTTAGTATCAAGTGCCAACGCCAAGATAGGGGTTTTGCTGAGAGCCGCAGTTGCATTGTCAGCCCAATGGTCGCGGTTGGACATCAGTTGTTGGTTGGCTTGGATAGAAGGGGCGCGGTTGATAAGCGCGGAAGGGAACGGAAACGAACCCACGCTTGAAAAAAGATTCGCATAATAGTTGTAAGCAGTCGAAACTTCCATTGCATCTCCTTGATGGATTTCTACAGTTACTACTTTATTGGGATTTGCCTGCTCGATGGATTTTACCATGTCAGAGCCGTCAGGACACCAGCCACACCAATCGCCCGTAAACTTTTCTACCAATACTTTTTGTTTGAGTTGGGTGGGGGCAGGAGTAATGGCAGTTGTAAAATTGTAGGTACAACTACAATCATCGATTTTGGCGTTTGGATTGTAATTGGTGGCAAGTGCGTCCATACAGCCGCCCGCATTTTGCTGGCTTAGTATGTTGCCGATGTTCGGATTGCCTTCGCAGGCAACTAAAAAAACACACATTAACAATGAAATAACTTTGGACATAGCAAAATAAATAGTAGGTTTGCAAATAAATTTCAATCGTTTACGTATATAAGGATATACTTTGCAAAATTAAACAATATTTTTATGAAAAAGCGTTTTTTTATCGCACTATTTTTATTTCTTGCCACGCCCCTTGCCTATGCGCAGAAAACTCTGCCCGACATTGACCTCAAGACCACAGCCAAAGAAGTCATTAAGGCTTCCAAACTCAGCAATGATGGCAATCCCATCATCATCAGTTTTTGGGCTACTTGGTGCAAACCTTGTATGCAAGAGCTAAATACTATAGCTGAAGAATACGAGGAATGGCAAAAAGAAACAGGGGTAAAGCTCATTGCTATCTCTACAGATGATGCCCGCAGCGCAGACCGCGTAGCGACTATAGCCAAAGCAAAAGGCTGGAAATATGAGGTATATATAGATGATAATCAAGACCTTATGCGTGCGTGGCAGGTAGTGAATATCCCGCACACATTCATCTTGAATGGCAAGGGCGAGGTAGTCTATGAGCATATCTCCTACAAAAACGGAGATGAGGAAGAATACTTGAATATTCTTCGAGAGTTGAAAGAAGGCAAAAAAAAATAAACTGAAAAACTAACTTGGCACAATTTTTCGTTTATTCTAAGCTACATTGTACTCTCGAAAACTCAAAACAAAATTTCTATCATGAAATCATACAATCTCAGAAGTGTAGCTTTTTCTTGCCTCTTTATGGGTATGGCTCTTTTTGCAACTCCAGAAGCATACGCGCAAAAGAAAAAAGAACCCAAGAAAAAAGAAACGAAAAAGAAAGAACCTGCGCCTAAGTTAAGCAAAGACGAGAAAAAAGCTAAAGCTCAAGAAGAGAAGGCTTTGAAAGCTGAGATTTCAGCATACAGCAAAAACTTGGATTCTTACAGAGCCTTCAAAAATGCTAAAGCCACTGCCGAAGCAGAGGCAGGCAAGCTCAAAAGCGAAGTGGTACGCTTGAAAGAAAACGAAGCAAATTGCCAAAAAGAAGTGGACGGACTACGTGCCGAGATAGAAGACCTTATCGCAAAACTCAAAGCGGCAGAAGGAAAATCTACCCCTACACCCGCGAAAGCTGGATTCGCTATCCCGACTACAGGTATGTATTATGTGGTGCAGATTGGCGCGTTCCAACAAGCCAATGTAGAAACAAATCCTGACAATCCCGACCTCCGCAAAGAATCTGCTGATGGATTCAACAAATACATCATGGGCGTTTTTAGTACCATTGACCAAGCTGATGCGTTGCGCTCTTTCTTGACAAAAATTGACTTCCGCCGCCCTCAATACCGCCCTTTTGTAGTCCCTTACAAAGATGGTGCAAGAATCACGCTTGAAGACGCAATCGGACCCGAAGAAGCGGCTAAACGCAAAAAGATGATGGGACAATAAAAATTGACGAATTAAAATGTACGATTTACGCTTACAAAGCATAAATTTAGTATAATCTAAAGCCATTACTTTTAAAAGTAGTGGCTTTTTTTTTGAGTATATTTGCAAATATCCAAAAAGCCTCGTATTTTTGTGAAGTCAAGTTAAAAATACTTCAACCCTCATACCTCCTCCATGCTTTTCCTTACCAAAATATATCAACCTTCAGATTACCTTCCTATCTTGATTCAGTTCGGATTGGCGGTAGGCTTTATTGTGATTACTATGATTGCAACCCACGCGCTTGGACCGAAACGTCACAGCAAAGTGAAAGATGAAACGTGGGAATGTGGTATCGAGCCTGTAGGTGATGCCCGCACGCCTATCTCTGTAAAATATTTTTTGATAGCCATTCTCTTTGTGTTGTTTGATGTGGAGGTTATCTTTCTGTACCCTTGGGCAGTAAACTTCAAACATTTGGGTTGGTTTGGCTTCTTTGAAATGATTACCTATTTGGCTTTTATGCTCATTGGATTTTATTATATCGTGAAACGCAATGTCCTGAAATGGGAATAAATGTATATATTTCAAGCTCAAAAGCTGTTTTGTAACTACAAAACAGCTTTTATTTTTTAATTTTGCCTCCTGCCTGCAATAATTTTTCAAGAACCATAAATAGACTTCTTGCGAAAGTGCTATTTCTGATACCTCAACCCTGCCCTTCTCCAAATGGAGAAGGGTTAAAAAGACTTTTGCAAGAAGTCTAATGTAGAAAGGTATTTTCGGAATTCTAACGCCCTTGCCTACCCGCGCGGTAGGCAAGGTTTATTTTTTCAAAACGTCAAAGGCATAGTAGAACTTAATAACAGTATCGCGTTTGTGGTATTTGC
>JAAFJK010000242.1 GCA_013298105.1 Cytophagales bacterium | reverse complement strand
GTATATACTTTTTGGTTTTTAGCTTCTTGATAAAGCTCAAGAAGTCCGTTGATAAAAGGAGCTGTTTCTGTAATTTTTTCTTCTTGTAAGCCCAAAATATCCTCGAGCCAAAGGATATAGTTAGCACGTAAATTGTCGAAAGTTTGTTTTGAAATTTGGGCTAAAGTTTCAGGTTGTTGATAAAAACCATTGATTTTCCTTGCCATATTTTGCAGTTGTGCGATTACGCGGGCGGTATTCACGTCATCATGCATAGCTATGAGCATATTTTGGCTGAATCCATTTACTTCGTCTTCCAGTTTTTGGTTTGGCGCACTTTGTTCGGCTGGGTAGGCAAGTTTGGCAAGAATATTTTTGGCGTTCATAAGGCGTTTATAGGCTTTTTGTGCCGCTACCAGTCCGTCATTAGAAAAATCGAGCGTGCTTCGGTAGTGCGCCCCAAGTATAAAATAACGCACTGTCATAGGCGAAAACGGCTGTGAAAGTCGTTCGTGCTTACCTGTAAAAAGCTCCCCAATGGTTACAAAATTGCCTAAAGATTTACTCATCTTTTGCCCATCTACAGTTATCATATTGTTGTGCAACCAATATTTTACAGGGGCTTTGCCTCCATTGCTTGCTTTAGCTTGGGCTATTTCGCACTCGTGGTGTGGGAACATCAAGTCCATACCACCGCCATGAATGTCGAAAGTTTCGCCTAAATATTTGGTACTCATGATTGTACACTCGAGATGCCAGCCTGGGAAGCCTTCACCCCAAGGGGAGTTCCAGCGCATAAGGTGTTCGGGGGAGGCTTTTTTCCAAAGTGCAAAATCTTGTGGGTTTCTTTTTTCTGCTTGTCCATCAAGTTCGCGTGTACCTTCTTGCAAATCTTCTACTACTCTACCCGAAAGCTCTCCATAAGGAAAGTCTGTTTTGTATTTCATCACATCAAGATATACTGAGCCGTTGGATACATAACCATATCCTTGCGCTATTATTTTTTGTGCAAGTTCTATCTGTTCTACGATATGTCCTGTGGCGGTAGGCTCTATGGAAGGGCGCAAAACATTCAGCGCATCAATGAGCTTGTGGTAAGTTTGGGTATAGTGATTGACTATCTCCATAGGCTCTATTTGCTCCATTCTTGCCTGCTTCGAGATGCGGTCTTCGCCTTCGTTGGTATCGCCAAGTAGATGCCCTACATCTGTGATATTGCGGACGAAGCGGACTTTATAGCCTTGATAGGCAAGGTATTTGCGTAAAGTATCAAAAAAAACGGCGGGGCGGGCGTTGCCTATGTGTGGATCATTATAGACTGTAGGACCGCAAAGATATATACCTACAAAGGGTGGGTTCAGGGGTTCAAAAGTTTCTTTTTGGCGTGTAAGCGTGTTATAGAGCTTGAGTGGCGGGACTTGCATGGTCTTTTAAATTCGTATTTTTGCAAATCTAATCAAAGTGTTTGACAAAACCAAACAAAAATACGCGCTATGAAGTCAAAAGGCGACTTCATAGCGCGTACAGGTTATTAGACACTTAATTTTTAGCCCAAAGATACGCGGAAAAATGCGGGAACTTTGATGTTTTTGTCATATTTTTCTATCAACTGTTGGATAGTGAGGCTGTTGTCTTTTACAAATTGTTGTCCAAGCAACGTATTTTCTTGGTAGAATTTATTGAGTTTGCCCATAGCAATTTTCTCAAGCATAGCGTCAGGTTTGCCTTCTTGACGCGCTTGGTCTTTGCCGATTTCAATTTCGCGCTCAATGACTGACGCATCTACGCCATCTTTATCTACAGCGATAGGCTTCATGGAGGCTATTTGCATAGCAAGGTCTTTGCCAAGGTCGGCTACATTTGCGCCACCTGTACCATTTAGTCCTATCAATACACCGAGTTTGCCGTTCGAGTGCGTATAAGAGAATACACCCTCTGCGTTGATTTGCTCATAGCGTACTACTTCTATTTTCTCGCCAATCTTGCCTACGAAGTCCACGATGATTTCGCTGATAGGTCTGCCTTCTACGTGCAACGCATTCAAGGCTTCTATGTTAGCAGGTTTTTGGGCAACTGCCGCTTCAAGGATAGTTTTGCCGAGAGAAAGGAAGCCTTCATTTTTGCCTACGAAATCCGTTTCGCAACCCAAAGAGAAGATAACGCCTTGTGTAGCATCTTCGTTGATATGTATAAATACTGCGCCTTCGCTTGTTTCGCGGTCTGCGCGATTCGCTGAGATTTTTTGCCCTTTTTTACGAAGGATTGTAATAGCTTCTTCAAAATTGCCATTGGCTTCTGTAAGTGCTTTTTTGCAATCCATCATACCTGCGCCTGTTTCTTGGCGCAATTTGTTTACGTCTTGAGCTGTGATATTCATTGGAAAATGATAGTATGTTTTTCGAGGTGCAAAGTTGGGGATTTTTTATGACAAAAACAATTTTTTGCGAATATTTTATCTTTCAAAAAAAGAACATCTATCAAACGAGTGGTCAGTCTTAGTTAAATGTTCGTTTTTTGCGGTTGTCAATCCGAAAAAAAGACCGCGAACAAATAAGAAAGACTGACCACGAGTTGATAAATATTATTGGCAGTTGTATTGCATTACAAATCTCTCATCTCCATCTTCATTTATTTTTGTAGCATATCCTGCTTCATTGTATTGATAGGCTATCCAATCAGAATTTTGCAAGGTGCCATCAGGTCTATACTCTTCTATCTTGCGCATATTATTTTTACTCAATCCCAAGTACATATCCCCCTGCACAATATATAGCTTCAGTGCAAAATCTTCTGTAAAGGCATTTTTTTTGCCATCAGGAAAAGAATATTTTAGCTGCAAATATTCAGGCTTATTGCTTTCCTTATAATAAGTTTTGGTAGGGTTTCCATTGTTATCGTATTCATTTCGATGATATTCGGAAGGACTGTATTGGTATTTAGTAAGATTTCCTTGAGCATCAAATTCTAAACGACCATCAGAAATTGACTCATACAAACCGACCTGTCCCTGCTCAAATTGCTTGAATTTGATGGCAGTCGCACTCTCATGCGTAAAGACACGATAGCCATAGTTTTGGTTATCCGAGCCATACATGGTTATTTTGATAAGCCTGCCTTGTGTATCATAGTCAAATTGCTCATGTGCGCCTTGACCAAAATTGATTTTATTGAGTTTGCCATTGGCATACTCAAAATCGAGGTTATAGTCCTGAGTAATCATTTTAGCTATTTTGCAATTTGTGGGTGTTTGGGGTTGAGGCGGTTCGGGTTGGGGCGGTTCATCATCTCCACAACCTACAAGTACCAAAAATAGGCACAAAAGAAAAGGAAAGATTTTAAGTTTCATAGTGGATTGGGTTTTGTTAGATTTTATGCAAAAAGAACATTTACCAAACGAGTTGATAAATGTTCTATGTTAGTTGATAAATGGCTTAGTATCTGTAAAGCTCCGCTTTGAAAGGACCTTCTACTGCTACGCCTATGTATTCGGCTTGTTCTGCAGAAAGGACTTCAAGTTGCGCTCCTACTTTTTCGAGGTGCAGGCTTGCCACCATTTCGTCCAAGTGTTTAGGCAATACATATACTTTGTTTTCGTACTTGTCTGTATTTTTCCAAAGCTCAATTTGCGCCAAAGTTTGGTTACAGAAAGAGTTTGACATCACAAATGAAGGGTGTCCCATAGCACAGCCCAAGTTTACCAAACGACCTTCTGCCAATATAAGCACGTCTTTGCCATCTACAGTATATTTATCTACTTGAGGCTTGATTTCTACTTTGGTTTTGCCATAGTTAGTTTTTAGCCAAGCGATGTCTATTTCACTGTCAAAGTGTCCAATGTTACAAACGATGGCTTTGTCTTTCATGGATTTGAAATGGCGGTCTGTGATGATTTTCACGTTGCCTGTAGCGGTTACGAAGATGTCGCCCAATTTTGCGGCATCATCCATACGCATTACTTGATAGCCTTCCATAGCCGCTTGAAGCGCACATATAGGGTCTATTTCTGTAACGATTACACGCGCACCTGCACCACGCAAAGAATGTGCAGACCCCTTGCCTACATCACCAAAGCCAGCCACTACTGCGACCTTGCCTGCCATCATCACGTCTGTAGCGCGGCGGATAGCATCTACCAAAGATTCTTTGCAACCATAGAGGTTGTCAAATTTAGATTTTGTAACGGAGTCATTTACGTTGATGGCAGGCAAGGGCAATGTACCTTTGCGCATACGCTCATAAAGGCGGTGTACGCCTGTGGTAGTTTCTTCAGAAAGACCTTTAATGCCTTGTACGAGTTCAGGGTAGCGGTCGAGTACCATATTGGTAAGGTCGCCTCCATCATCAAGAATCATATTCAAAGGTTTTCCGCCTTCAAAAGCAAACAAAGTCTGCTCGATACACCAGTCAAATTCTTCTTCATTTTGCCCTTTCCAAGCATATACAGGTACACCTGCTGCTGCGATAGCCGCTGCCGCGTGGTCTTGAGTAGAGAAGATATTGCAAGAAGACCAAGTAACTTCAGCACCCAAAGCTACCAATGTTTCAATCAATACGCCTGTTTGGATAGTCATGTGCAGACAGCCTGCGATACGTGCGCCTGCAAGGGGTTTGGAAGCACCATATTTTGTGCGCAAAGCCATCAAGCCGGGCATTTCAGCCTCTGCCAATTCCAATTCTTTGCGTCCCCACTCAGCAAGGGAAATATCTTTTACTTTGTACGAGGTTTGTTCAGTTGTTTCCGTCATGGAAGTGTAATTTTGGGATAAAATACCCTGTTTTTTAATTTTAGTGCAAAGTTAGTAGTTTTTTTTGAGAAAAAATAATTTGTATCCAAAAAAACTGCAAACCATTACAATACAGATTCCTAAAACTAAATTAGCAATATTCAAGAAAAGTAGCTAAATTTAACCGCTAAAATAGCATAGACTTGCTAAAGTATTGTAAAACAAATGCTTACACAAAATGTTATGACTACTGAAACCGACCTTGCCTACACCGAGCAAGAAAAAAAACGTATCTTTCAGCGTGATTTCGAACCCTTGCTTACTTCTGCCTATAATTTTGCTTTTCGCCTAACACTCGAAGAAGATGATGCCAAGGACTTGGTACAAGATAGCTATATGCGCGTATTTCGTTTTATGGATTCTTTCAAAACGGGAACTAATCCAAAAGCATGGCTGTTTAGGATTATAAAAAACACCTTCATCAACGAATATCGCCGAAAGACAAAAGAACCCAACAAAATAGACTACCAAGACCTTGAACAAGCATACAATGCTGAAGAAGCTGAAAATAAGCCTACTACAGACCTTAGAGTAGATGTACTACAAGGAAAAATAGGTGATGAAGTTGCCAATGCGCTGAATGCACTCGCCATAGACTTTCGGACTGTGATAGTGTTGTGTGATTTGGAAGGATTTACCTACGAAGAAATGGCAAAAATATTGGACATTCCTATCGGAACTGTCCGCTCGCGCCTGCACCGCGCACGCCAAATACTGAAAGAAAAATTAATTGAATATGCCCGACAAGAGGGCTACACCCGTAATTAGTATGGAACAAAACGATAAGCATTGCAAAGGTTGCCTTACGTGCCAAGAATGGGCGCAATTAGTACTTGACAAAGAAGCCAATCCCGAACAAATGGAATATGTCAAAAACCATATTTCTACTTGTGAATGTTGTGCTTCTTGTTTTGAAACGGATAGATTCTTGCGCGAAACTATCAAGTGCAAGTGTGGGAAAGACTTGCCTACCAACCTGCTCGACCAAATCCGTGAGAAAATACACGCCACTGTGTAGGTATGACTAAATCCCCTTCAATTCCTTGATGATGCGGTCTTTTTCAGCTAATTGCTCCTGCAATTCGCTTTGGAGGCGTTGCAATTTGTTGTTTGCTTTTGCTTCTACTTCGCGGATACGGTTTACTACATCTCGTTTGCTCATTTGGAGTTCTTTGAGCTGTTCGTGAATGAGGCGTTCTTGCTCTTTTTGCTTCGTAATCTCATAACCAATAGAAGAAATTTTAATCATTCTTCCTTTGGCATCATAGAGCGGATAGATAACCTCATACATCCAATATTTTTGTCCTGCCTTATTGAAGCGCGTGAACTCTCCAGACAAAACATTGCCTTCCAATACATTCTGCCAATCTGCCAGCACTTTTGTATCTGTAGCTTTTGCCCCCAGCAAGAGGCTAAAGTGCTGATTCATAAGCTCGGTAGGGTGATAGTTAGAAACTTTCAGTACGTTTTGATTAATGCGAATAAAGTTTCCTTGCACATCAAAGTCCATCATCATGAATACCTCATCAAGTGCCTGTAGCTGTCGCTCCATTTGGTAAGAGTTACGCTCCATGAGTTCTTGGGCAGTTGTTGCTTCTTCCAAGCTTTGGCGTGTTTCTTCCTCCTGTTCTTGGAGTTTGAAGGCGAGTGCTTGAGATTCATCAAGGAGGCGTTTTGTTTCCTCATCTATCTGAATCCTGACGATAGTAGCCGCGATACTCTCTGCAATGCGCTGGATAAAGTTGATTTGTCGTGGCTCAAATGCCGCCAAAGAAGCAAATTCTAATATTCCTACCACTTCGTTGTCTGTGATAAGTGGTGCGACCAAGATACTTTTGGGTTGCGCGCCTCCCAAGCCAGAGCTTATCTCGGCATAGTCATAAGGTACATCTGTAAGGTGTACGATGTCTTTTTCGCGCCATACGCGCCCCACAAGCCCCTCTCCTATTTCTATTTCTTTGATGATGTATTTTTGGCGCGAGAAGGCATAACTTGCCCTCATGCGCATGAGTGTTTTTTCGCTATTTATCGCAAAAACGCCTCCTTGTGTTACGCCTATGTATTTCACGATATTGGCTATCAAGATTTCGTAAAAGTCTGGATTTCGGCTATATACGCGGAGCAAGTCGCCTATCTCAGCAAAACCTTCATTGAACCAGTTGCGTTCGTTGGTTTCTTGTACGATTTTTTTTAAGCTGAGGCGCATTTGGGTAACTTCGTTGCCTATCTCGCCCTTGCCTCCGAAGGGGCGTATTTCTGTATCAAATTTACCTGAACCGACCTCGATAGCCAAATTCTTCAAACGACTAAAAACGCCTTCTACATTGTTGAGTGTTTGGGTAATAGGTTCAAGTTCGTACAATTTGCTTTTCAATGTTCCCTGCAAATTGCCTTTTGTGTATCCATTTAAGTGGTCATTTACACGCCTAATTTCTTTGAATAGATAGCGAACGACACTCAAAATATACACCATACCTATGATAACTATGCACGAAAGAGAAAACAAAAAAGTATAAAAAATGTACTCACGCATAGCGTTTAGCGCATTGCTACCGCTTTGAAAATTTACCTGCTTATCTACAAATAAGCTCGTAATGCTTTTTTGGATATTTTCTACTTGGGCATCAAATTCTTTTTCTATTTTATCTAAGCGTGTATCTTTTTGTAAACCTTTTTTCCAAATAGCTTCCAAAGCCTGTAGTTGTTGGCGTATTTTACTGATTTTTTCGCTCAATCTTGTTTCTTCAAAGTCATAAATAATATTTTTCAATGTTTCTTGGTAAGGGTAAATGCGTTCTTTCCAAACACCTTCTGCCAAAAGCATCGTGGATTCGCGCTTAAAAAGCCAATATTGGTTGTTCAGGTAGGCAAGTTTATGTACTTCGCTTGAGAGCTGAAGCGCGTAATTTTGTGCCTCGCGCGTCTTCAAAAGTCCTTTTGTAGTGATTTGACGGAGTTGTACTATCTCCCAAGAGAGTAGCCCCAGCCCCGTAAAGGCTAAAACACCCAAAACCAAATATAAACGCCAAACTTGCCCCAGTACAGACGAGCGTTGCAAACTAAAAAAACGCATAAGAGGATTTACGATTTACGAATTAAGATTTACGAATTTTCGTGGTCTTTTTTGCAGATTGACAACCGCGAAATTATTACCGTTGTTTGTGTCCTAACAAACAACCTCGAACTTTTTATTTTAAAAATGGATTATATTTTTTTTCATGTTTGATGGTTGTAGGTTCGCCATGTCCTGCATACACCACCAAATCATCAGGCAACACAAACAATTTATTTTTGATACTATTCAACAAATCTTGGTGATTGCAGAGCGGAAAGTCTGTACGCCCCACACTCTCTCTAAAAAGTACATCACCACTTATTATCCAATTACCTTGCCTATTGAGTAAACCTATATGACCAGGCGCGTGTCCAGGCAAAAAAAGCACTTCCAACTGATGCGCACCCACTGTTATTTTGTCCCCTTCTTTCAAATATTCGTCTGGCAGGCAAGGCACGTAATCATTTAATCCGTACATTTGCGACCGCATAGGCACATCAGCCAAGACAGGCAACTCGTTCAAATGACAATAAAACTTAACCTTATAAGTATCCTTTACAAAATAGTTGCCAAAAACGTGGTCAAGA
>JAAFJK010000143.1 GCA_013298105.1 Cytophagales bacterium | reverse complement strand
TAACCTGATAATTTCACTCACGCGAAGCCACGCTGTAAGCGTCTGTTGGTATTGCCTAACCGCGTAAAAGCACGATAACAGACGCTTACAGCGTGGCTAAATATGCTCAAGTTATTTTTTACTCGTTCCTTATTTGATGATTTTTTTAATTGCTTGTGTTTTGCTTCCCTGCAAAAAAAGCGTATAAATGCCTTTGGTAGATTCGCTTAGGTTAAGTGTTTCATTGTCCTTGCCTGCCCATGTGCCACGCATTATTTCCTTGCCTGCCGCATCTACTACAGTGTAAGCAACTTTATTTTTATCTACACTTTGTAGTCCGCGTACTTCATAAATACCTGATTTGCTGGGGTTTGGATAGATTTCTATAGCTACAACTACAATGTTTGATGAGAGGCTGGTAGGGTACAAAACACTGAAAGTTTGGACTACATTTGGGGCGGGCTGATAGTTTGCGTTGCCTATTTGAGAGGCTGTGACGCTTACGCTTCCCATGCCTACTATCGTGAGGGTATTGCCTGAAAGGGTAGCCACACCTGTAGCGGGTGTGGTACTTAAAGTGTAGCTTACTGCCAAACCTGCGTTTGAGGTAGCACTGAGCGCGAAAGGTGAATCGCCTAATACTTTGTCTGCGATGGCTGGAAAGGTTAGGTTTTGGTTGGCTTTATTGACAGTCAAAGTTTGCTCTACAGCCTCTGCGGGTTTATAGGAGTTGTTTCCTACTTGAGTAGCCGTGATGACTGTGCTTCCTACGCCTACTATAGTAACGACATCAAAAGCCACTGTAGCCACACTCAGATTACTGCTTGTATAGGTTGTGGTTAAATTTGAGGTTGTGGTACTTTGCAAATTAAAGGGTGCGTTTCCAAAAGTTTTGGCAGGCAAGGCGTTGAATGAAATGGTTTGATTTGATTTGTCGACTGTCAATGTTTGGCTTACCTGACTTGCGGCAGAGGTAGTAAAGTTGCCTTCTTGCGAAGCTGTAATAACGGTAGAGCCTACACTAAGTATAGTAACTGTATTGCCTGAAACAGTAGCTACTTGTGGGTTTGAACTTACATACGTAATAGGCAGGCTTTGACTTGAGGTAGGATTTAGTTGAAAAGGAGGGTCATTGAAGGCTTTGGGTGCTATGGCAGGAAAGTTGATAGTTTGAGAATTAAGGGGTGCACTCAGCAAGTTCCAAAGCTCCGCGCCTTCAGTTATTCGATAGGCAGAAAAGAACAAGCTATTGCCTGTAACACAAAAATTCCTGATTTGTTGCAATACTATATTTCCCATCATGCTGACAGTGCCTGCCTCTGTGCCATCTGTTTTCCAAAGTTCATTGCCTGTAATGCCATTTTCGAGTAGGAAAATTAAAACGCCATTGACGTTCATAAAATTTTTGATTTTTGCCTCATCTATGCCTTGTTTGAGGTCTTTTACCATAGTGGTACCTGCTTCAGTACCGTTAGACTTCCATAACTCATAGCCATGTGTGCCATTATTGGCTCGAAAAAATAGCGTGTTATTAAACGTAAAAAACTCTTGTGGCTCTGCGCGGTTACTTCCAGCAAAAATCTCTTTTACCAAAAGCGTACCCGCTTCTGTGCCGTTTGTTTTCCATAATTCGCCATTGCCATTAAAAAATAACGCTCCATTCATGACACTTTCATTCAAGGCAAAGCCATTGTCATGCAATTTAAAAGTCCCCGCGTCTGTCCCATCAGACCGCCATAATTCAGCATTGCTACTAAAAATAAGGGTGCCGTTTAGGTTTTGAAAGCGAATAGGATTGCTTGAGTTCTGACCTCCTATGATGTCTTTTACCAAGAGCGTACCCGCTTGATTGCCGTTTGTTTTCCACAATTCATAGCCACTCGCTTCTGTATAAGCTGTAAAGAAAACAGTTCCGTTGATGTCGAGCATTTTAAAATTGTTACTTCCGCTCTCAAAATACAAGTCAGTTTTTAAAAGGATAGTCCCTGCTTCTGTGCCGTCTGATATCCACAGACTTTTGGAATTGGGCAAAGTACCGCCTTGTGTAGATGCTGTGAACAATACTTTATTCCCAAATACTGTAAAATTGGCGGGGTCGCTATCGCCTGAACCTATATTCAGGTCTTTTACCATCACTGTACCCGCAGGCGTGCCGTCAGATTTGAATAGTTCTTTGCCATTTGTGCCATTGCTACCTGTCAAAAACAACAAATTATTGGCTTGCACTATGTTTCCCTGTGAGTCAGAAAGGCTGGTGCAAGTGCCTGGACACATATTTTTTACAAATACAGTCCCTGCGTCAGTGCCATCTGTTTTCCAGAGTCCGTAAGTGGCTGTAGCGGTCGTAGCTCGAAAAAACATACTGCCATTGTAGGCTGTATATGCGTAAGGATTTGAGCTATTTGTGCCTGCATAAATGTCTTTTACTCTTACTGTGCCTGTGGCAGTGCCGTTTGTTTTCCAAAGTTCGGCATCTACAAACATCTCACCAAGTGCTGTAAAAAACAGTGTACCATTTATATCTTTGAGAGCTGAAGGGCTACTTGAGAGGAAAGTTTGCGCTATATTTTTTACAAGCGTAGTTCCTGCTTCTGTGCCGTCTGTTCTCCAAAGCTCCTGCCCATGCGTAGTTTCTTTGGCAGAGAAAAGCACTACCCCATTCAATTCTGTGAAATACATGGGGTCGCTGCTAAAGAAGATGCCATTGAACTGGTCTGGTTGGATTTCTTTTATTTTTACAGTGCCTGTAGCAGTACCATTGCTTTTCCATGGCTCACCACTGTACTGAAAATACATATTTCCATTGATATAGGTAAGATACAACGGATTATAGATAGTCGATGCATATCCTTCGGGGGCAATATACTCGAACATTACAGTACCTGCTGTAGTACCATCTGACCTCCATAGTTTTTTCCCTGCATAATCAAATGTACCACCAAGCATTGTACCCGAACTTGCTGTAAAGTACAGCATACCATTGACATTTACCAAGTTGTATATATCGCTTGACATTGTGCCTGGATATATGTCTTTTACGAGCACAGTCCCTGCCGATGTCCCATCAGACTTCCATAGCTCACGTCCAAATGCATCAGTGTAAGCAATGATAAACAAAGTCCCGTTTACATTCATGAGTGATGGCGTACTTCCCATCGCACCTGGGCGAATGTCTTTTAATAAGCCTGTACCTACTTCTGTACCATCCATTTTCCACAATTCACTGCCATTTTCCTCGTCTGAGGCTGTAAAAAATAGCGCGTTATTTACGACTGTCAGATTTGATATAGGTTTAGTTTGTGTAGTAATATTGGTATTTTTTACCAAAATTGTCCCTGCGGTTGTGCCATCTGACTTCCACAATTCAAGTCCAATAGCCACATTGGGGTCAGCCATCATAAAAAATAGGGTGTTATTGACTATAACTGAATTGATGAAATACCTGCTTTGTCCAATAGGCAACGTGTTTGTCAGCATGACAGTCCCTGCCTCTGTGCCATCTGTTTTCCACAATCCATGATTGCTTAATGAACTTCCTGCTGCAATAAATACTTGCCCATTCAAGGGAGTAGTTTTTATCAAAAAACAACCATCTCC
>JAAFJK010000140.1 GCA_013298105.1 Cytophagales bacterium | reverse complement strand
CAACAAAATGCCGAACTTAAATCATACTAAAATGAATACAAAAGATAAAAAATGTTTTGGTTTTAGTATGGTTATTTGCCTACGGCAGAAGCCACAGGCTTCAGATACTTAGGCACAAGCGTGGACGCTTGCGCCAGTGTTTTTTTTGACATAAATAGACGAAAAAATATGCGAAAACCCATTTCATTCCTTGTAATAAGTGTTCTTACTTTGACAGTGTTCATGTTGGCTACAGATGGTGCTATATTTTGCCCTGGTGTGCTGAAAAAGAAAACTTTTCCAATAGAAATAAAAGGTAAAATTATTAAAAAATATAAAAACTACCTTGAACATGGCTACCCATACTTTGACATAAAAACAACAACTTCGGTTATCGAATTTCTGTGTCCAAGAGATGAATGGGCGATTTTAGAAGAAGGAGATTCAATTTTCAAAAAAAGAAATGCTTACAAAGCATTGGCAAAAAAGAAACAAGGCGACAGCATAGTAATTAAGTGTTTTTGTGCTGGTCAAGAATATGAATAAAGCACTTGTTTTTAGCCGTTGTTGGTATCTCGAAAAATTGGGCGTAATTTTGTCCCCCTACTGGCGCAAGGCTATGCCTTGTGCCTAAATAGCTACAAGCCTGTGGCTTGTTTGTTGCGAAGCAACAAAATACCGAACTTAAATCATACTAAAGTGAATACAAAAGATAAAAAATGTTTTGGTTTTAGTGTGGTTATTTGCCTACGGCAGAAGCCACAGGCTTCAGTTACTTAGCAAAGCACAGCCTTGCGCCAGTGTTTGCCTTACTTAAACCCAAAATATCACACAAAATCCTCAAAACTGCAATATCCGCAATAAACCCTGCTGTATCAGTTCGGGATATTTGTAAGATATTTTGTGTCCCATACCGCGTATCCATTGAGTATGCACTGCACGCGCTTGAGTAAGTTTTTGTTCAGCAAAAAGTACATTTGCTGGGTATATCAGCCTGTCGGCATCTCCATGCAAGATGTGGACATTGGCGCGTATATTTGTCCAATAAGGCAAAAGCTCAGTGAGTGCTTGCTCATGTGCCAATTTTTCGTCATTGGCTACTTGGATAGATTTTGGAAAGAGCCATTTGAAAGCTCGCCTGCGTATCATGTACGATATAGCATATATTTTCTCCTCTTTGGGGGCGACTGAAGCCGAAACAAACATCAAATCATCTATCAAAGCGGGATAATCCATTGCCAATTTTGCCACTACAGCCCCACCATAAGACGCACCTACCAATATCACTCTTTTGTAATCGCTGTATTTTTGTAAAATTGGGGCAAGTCTTTGGGCTTGGACAATGACAGAGGTTTCAGATTTGCCAAAGTCTGAATAACCATATCCTACCCTATCCACTGCCACTAACCTTGCCTGCCCAAGCAGGGCTGTATCTGCCAAAAGTTTGCGGAAAATGTACATCGAGCTGGGTGCGCCATGTACAAGTACGATTACATTTTGGGGGTGGGAGCCTACTTCTATGTAGCGTATCGTGCCACTCGAATCTTGATGTCGAAGGATTTGGGGCGCAAGTTTTGCTTTGGCAAAATAGCGCATAGTTTTCTTGTCATTTAGCCTGAATTTTATACAGCTGCTGCACAGGCACAGCAGGCAGGCAAGGTATAGGAAAAGTTTTGACATCAAATAAATGTACGAATGATGATTTTAGGTTTGCGATTTACGAATGACGATTTTAGGTTTACGTCCATAAATCGTAAATCGTAAATCGTAAATCGTAAATCTCTACTGTCTATGATACAGTTGCGCAAACTCTTTGCCAAAGTAGGTAAGGATAATATCTGCGCCTGCTCGCTTGATGCTCAACAAAGATTCATACATCGCCTTTTCGCCATCAATCCACCCACGCTCGGCGGCGGCTTTTACCATCGCATATTCGCCACTTACGTTATAGGCGACTATGGGTGTAGTAAAGTTATCACGAAGTGAGCGAATCACATCAAGATACGGCAAAGCTGGCTTTACCATCATGAAGTCTGCCCCTTCCTCAAAGTCAAGTTGTGCTTCCAGCAATGCCTCGCGTATATTGGCAGGGTTCATTTGATAGGTTTTCTTGTCGCCAAACCTTGGGGCAGAGTCGAGCGCATCACGAAACGGACCATAAAAAGCACTTGCATACTTCGCGGTATATGCCATGATAGAAACATCTTGAAAACCTGCTTCGTCCAATTCTTTGCGAATGAAGCCCACGCGCCCGTCCATCATATCCGAAGGCGCGACTATATCTGCACCCGCTTCTGCCTGTGCGATAGCCATACGTGCCAAGATTTCGAGCGATTCGTCATTGATGATTTTGCCATTTTCTACCACACCATCATGCCCTGCCGAGCTATATGGGTCCATAGCTACATCAGACATAATACAGACTTCCCCAAATTGCGCCTTTATAGCGCGGATAGTGCGCAAGTACAGGCTATTTTCTTGATAGCTCTCAGTGGCATATTTGTCTTTGAGTGCATCAGGAACTACAGGAAAGGGCGCGAAAGTCTGGATTCCCAACTCCATACATTCGGCTATCTCCTCCAGCGCGCGGTCTATGGTATATCTATAGACTTGGGGCATAGACTTGATTTCAGTCTGTTTATTGTTGCCTTCCATGATAAAAAGCGGGTAAATAATGTCATGAGGCGTGATGTGCGTTTCTTGCACCAATTCACGTATCACAGCCGATTTGCGGTTACGGCGTGGTCTTCGCGTGAGCATATCTTGTTGGATTTGTCTAACTGTAGGATAAATTTTACTGCGCAATGTACCAAGTGTTAAGTTTGTAAAACAAATGTACCAATAGTATGCCTTTTTTGTAT
Organism: Cytophagales bacterium; assembly: GCA_013298105.1. Lineage (GTDB taxonomy): Bacteria > Bacteroidota > Bacteroidia > Cytophagales > Microscillaceae > RDXI01. The sequence continues at coordinate 761 of JAAFJK010000140.1, read as the reverse complement.
ATTTCTTAAAAATTTTGCTTTTTAGGATAAAAAAAGCTAATTTTGCACAAAATTAAGGTTCTTCGAGAGTTATTGTAAGGAACGAGTAGAAAATAAGATGATAAAGATTTTGTGCGATATTTTGGGTTTAGGTGAGGCGCAATAGAAGCGCAAAGCCTTGTTTTGTAATGAATATTGCAACGAAACATAAGCGCAAAAGATGAACAAAATTAGCAAGTTATTTTTTACTCGTTCCTAAAAATACAAGGCAAGTTCGTACCTCTAATTTCAAACCTCTTACCTTGCACAATGATTATCCAAAAATTAGACATACTTGCGTTTGCGGCGCACCCAGATGATGTAGAGTTGAGCTGTAGCGGTACGCTCGCTTTGCAACGTGCATTGGGCTACAAAATAGGCATCATTGATTTTACAAAGGGCGAACTTGGTACGCGCGGTACAACCGAAACACGCACAGAAGAAGCCCACCTTGCCTCCCAAATCCTACAAACAGATGTCCGTGAGAATTTGGGCTTTGCTGATGGTTTTTTTAGAAATGACCAAGAGCATCAACTTCAAGTCATTGAAGTTATCAGGAGATACCAGCCTACTATAGTTTTAGCAAATGCCCTTTCAGACCGCCACATAGACCACGCACGAGCCGCCCAGCTCACGCATGACGCTTGTTTTTTGTCGGGTTTGCGCAAAATACACACCACCAACCGCGATGGAAGTGCGCAAGACGCATGGCGACCGCAAGCCGTCTATCATTATCTGCAAGA
>JAAFJK010000411.1 GCA_013298105.1 Cytophagales bacterium | reverse complement strand
AATCCGAAAAAATACACCTATATTTGTAGGCTAATCTCAATGGAACAATTTTAATCAGAACCCAACAAAACAACTATGTCCACTAACGAAGACGATTTTTTTATTTTTGCAGATGAGGATAGTGAAGGTCATGCTACCGAAAGCCATACAGACCTTGCCACCTTGCCTACCGCTACCGAACGGGCAGCGCGTGCTTTTCATATACCTACCGATACAGATAAGTGGAAAATACTCATAGCAGATGACGAGGAAGAAGTCCACACCGTTACGCGATTCGCGCTTATGGATTATACCTACAAAGGCAAAAAACTTCAGTTTTTCAATGCCTATACGGGCAGGCAAGCTGTAGAAATCTTGGAAGCGAATCCAGACATCGCGCTCGTGTTGCTTGATGTCGTGATGGAGCATAATCACGCAGGACTTGAGGCGGTAGGCAAGATAAGAGGCGAGATAGAAAACCATTTTGTGCGTATCATTTTGCGTACAGGACAGCCAGGACAAGCCCCTGAAGACGAAGTTATCATTAAATACGACATCAACGACTACAAAAACAAAACTGAACTTACAGACAAAAAACTTTTTACTACCCTTACCACAGGGCTAAGGTCTTACGCAGACATCATCGAGATAGAGGCACTCCGCCAAAGTCTTGAGGATAAGGTAATAGCGCGTACTGCCCAAGTAGTAGCCCAGAGTAAACTTTTAGAAAAAAAGAACGAAGATATAACCGCCAGCATCAATTATGCGTTCAAGATTCAAGATTCTATGCTACCTGATGTAGATAAGATTCAAAGGATTTTGACAGATTCGTTCATACTTTTTAAGCCCCGCGACATTGTTTCTGGCGATTTTTATTGGTTTGGGGAGAAAGATGGAAAGATTATCATTTCGGCTATAGACTGCACAGGGCATGGCGTTCCTGGTGCATTCATGAGTATGATTGGCGATTCACAACTGCATCAAATCATCAACATGGACGGCATCACTGCGCCTGACATTATTTTGAATAAATTGCATATCAGGGTGCGCTCTGCCTTGAAGCAAGCCGAAACCCAAAACCGCGATGGCATGGATATGGCGATATGCACTATAGACCCGTACAGAAAAATCATGGATTGCGCAGGCGCAAAGAACCCTATAATTTATATCCAAGACGGTATAATAAATCAAATCAAAGGCGATAAAATGCCCATCGGAGGCGACCAGCGCGAAGACCAACGCATTTTTGCGAAACATACTATCAAATTGGATAAGCCCACCACAGTCTATCTGTATTCTGACGGCTACCAAGACCAATTTGGAGGGGCGGAAAACCGCAAATTTATGACTCCGCGCCTGCGCAATTTGTTGTATGAGATACACGAAAAACCATTCGCAGAACAACGCCAAATACTTGATGAAACATTCGAAAATTGGAAAAATTACAAAGAACACAGCGAGCAAACAGATGATGTACTCGTCATAGGTTTTAAAATAAACGCCTAAGAGATGTACGATTTAAGATGTACGATTTACGTTTTTTAAGTTCTTCTGAGAACTTCGGAAATCTCCGAAACAGTCTGAATATAGGCAAATTGGAACACAGATAACGCAGATTAAGCGGGTTTTCACGGATTTTTTAGCTTATAAAATCATAAAAAATCTGTGAAAACCTGTAAAATCAGTAAAATCCGCGTTCCAATTTACCTGTCAAAAAGATTTCCGCGGTTATCAGGTTCTTAGAATTAAGTAGTGCGGCGAGCTTCCAGCTCGCCATTTCACGCAATACCTTTAAAATATTTTTTTTACAAAACAATTATGAAAGCTATCGTCTGCAAATCCTTCTCACAAATAGAAGACCTATCTTATGAAGACTTGCCTGCCCCCACCGCAGGCAAGGGGCAAGTCCTTGTAAATGTAAAGGCGGCTGGCGTGAATTTCCCTGATATTTTGCTGATAGAAGGCAAATATCAAATGCGCCCTTCCCTGCCCTTCGCGCCTGGTGGCGAAGTAGCAGGAATAGTGGAAGCTATAGGCGCGGACGTAACGCACGTAAAAGTGGGCGATGCAGTCATAGCAGGTACTTGGACAGGAGGCTATGCTGAGCAGGTAGTAGCAGACGAGGCGCGTGTATTCAAAATGCCTGAAAATTTGGACTTTGTGCAGGCGGCAGGTTTACTTACGGTATATGGGACATCTTATCACGCGCTTGTAGATAGGGCAAATATCAAAGCAGGCGATACAGTCCTCGTGCTTGGCGCAGGCGGAGGGGTAGGACTTGCGGCGGTGGATATAGCCAAAGCACATGGGGCTACTGTCATTGCTTGTGCGTCTTCAGCCACAAAGCTGGCAGTTTGTAAAGAATATGGCGCAGATGCAGTCATCGAATACACAACCGAAGACCTGAAAGAGCGCGTAAAACAGCTTACGGCAGGCAAGGGCGTTGACATAGTTTATGACCCTGTAGGTGGACATTTTACAGAACAAGCCTTCAGGACGTTGGCGTGGGGAGGCAGGCATTTGGTGGTGGGTTTTGCAGAAGGAAATATCCCTGCCTTGCCTACCAACTTAGCATTGCTGAAGTGCGCTTCGCTTGTGGGTGTATTTTGGGGTTCTTTCACAAGTACGCAACCCGCGCTTTTTCAAACAGGTATGCAGGTACTTTTAGACCTCTTTCGGGCAGGCAAGTTAAAAGCGCACGTACACACTACTTTCCCACTACACGAAGCCAAAGAAGCCATGCGCACTGTAGCAGACCGAAAAGTAATAGGAAAGGTGATATTGACGACTTGAGATTTACGATTTACGATTTTATTTTTCTAACTAACTTTTAAACGACACACAAGCCACCATACATCATACATATTCAAAGAACACATGGAAAAATGAAAAAAATCATGTATTTGTGCCTGTTTTTTTGCCTACCTCTGTATGCTATAGCACAAAGTGAAGAAATAGATAGTTTGAAAAAAGTATTAGAAAATTACGCGCTTACCCACCAAAAGTATCAAAAAGACACTGTTTATATCAAACAACTCTTGCGTTTGGGTATGGCTTATAGGCTTGTAAATGACGAATCGACTACCAATAAAACCACCTTTGAAGCCATCAAACTTTCAGAAAATATCCCCTATCCATTTGGGCAGGGCTTTGGCTGGCTGATACTTGCACACTTTCAGGGTGTAAAAGGCGACCATAAAAAAACCCGCGAGTATGCCCAAAATGCCGTCCTGTATCTTGAAAAAACAACGGATTTGGTCAGACTGCACTATGCCCGATACCTGAAGTCATCGAGTTTGGTACATCAAGGCTTATCCAGAGAAGCACTTGCAGAGCTTTTGGAACTGAAGGATTGGCAGGAAAGTATATTTAAAAAAATCCCGAAAAATGATAATTATTACCTTCCTTATTATATGCTCCTCACAGTATATAATAACCTAAAAGAACGAAAGCGCATAGAAGAATACACGAATTTTATCATAGAGAATGCACCCAAAAATGGCAGAGTCTATTCAGATGTACTTGGATTGCAGATTCAGGATTTGATTGAGAGCAAACAATACGAAAAAGTCCTTGCCTTCCATCGCGAACTGATAGAAATTTATGAAAAAGATGCTTTACACCCTTTGTTGGCAACAACCTATTTGGATATGGGGCATATATTCAAGCAAATGCAACAGGTAGAAAATGCCAAAAATGCCTACCTCAAAGCTATCAAAAAGGCAAAAGCAGTACAAAGACTGAACCAAGCTAATCTCGCATTGCACGCTACTGCACGCATATACATGGAGCAGGATAGTTTGCCTCAAGCCTTGCAATATATACAAGAAGCACTCGACCTGAGCGAAAAATTAAGCTACAAAGAAGCTCAAATGGTTGATACAGGTCTATTCGCAGAGATTTGTGCAAAAGCAAAAGATTTTGAAAAAGCCTTTGAGTACCACAATAAGCACAAAGCACTCGCAGACGAACTAAATGCTGAAAACAATAATAAAGAAATAGGGCGCATAGAGGCAAAATATGAATATGCCCAAAAAGAAGGAGAACTTTTGCGTAAACAAGAAATCCAAAAACTCCAAAATGAACGCCTCGAGCAGGATATTTTGCTCGAAACAACCGAAAAACAAAAACAAACCCTCCTTGCCTCCCAAAGTAAACAGAAGAACGCACTTCTCGAAATAGAAAACGAAAGTAAAAATTCAAAAATAGCCCAACAAAAACGCGAACAAGCACAACAAAATAAACTTTTTCAGGCAGAAAATGCCCAACAACGACTTTGGATTTCACTGAGCTTGGTGGGACTGGCTGGGCTTTTGGTTATTTTACTTTTAATTTTACGAAACAATCGCCAAAAAAAGCAAGCCAATCACCTCCTCACACTGAAAAATCAAGAAATATTGCACCAAAAAGAGGAACTCCAAACTCAAGCAGAACAACTCGAAAATGCAAACCGCACCAAAGATAAACTCTTTGCGATGGTAGCGCACGACCTTCGTAGCCCATTGATAGCGTTTCAGGGAATTTCAAGGCTCTTAAATTTTCATCTTAAGCAAAATGATACCGAAAAAATCAAAGAACTCGGCAACAGAATAGATAAATCTACGCAAAACCTCTACAATTTTTTGGACAATTTGTTGAATTGGGCTATCATACAAAAAGGAGAATTTAGATTTTTCCCTGAAAAAATCCTGTGCTACGAAATTGTGGAGGACGAAATTGAAACTTTCCTGCCTACCGCCAAAAGCTATGACATTGCATTGATAAACAACATTTTGCCCAATACCGAAGTATATGCAGATAGAGTTATGCTACAAGCTATAGTACACAATTTTATCTCCAATGCCCTGAAGTTTACGCCAAAGGCAGGCAAGATAATCTTAAGTACCGAAATCTTGCCTACCGAGTTTCGCTTGTGTTGTCAGGATTCGGGCATAGGCATCACGCCCGAAAAAATAGCCAACTTATTCAAGGTAGAAGTCCGCAAAAATAGTACAGGTATTCGTGGCGAAAAAGGCAATGGCATTGGTTTGCCACTCTGCCAAGAATTTGCGGGACTGCACGCAGGCAAGATAACCCTGCAAAGTGATGTAGGCAAAGGTACGTGCGCTGTACTTACATTGCCAAGATAGTGTAAAAAAGTCGGGACTGCACGCAGGCAAGATAACCCTGCAAAGTGATGTAGGCAAAGGTACGTGCGCTGTACTTACATTGCCAAGATAGTGTAAAAAAGTCTATTTTAACCAAAAAAAAGACAAGCTACAGATGGTACGAAGTGGTTACTATTTCAGTTCTTCAAAAGTTATTGCAGAATATTCTGTAGAACAGGCTTCCAGCCTGTTCATCATTTGAAACAACAGGCTGGAAGCCTGTTCTACAGTTTTGCCTCCGCAATGACTTTCTAAGAAACACTATTTCTAAAGTGTTTTTCAACCTCGTTTTGTTTCAATTCCTGCAAAATTAGTAATATTTTAACATAGAAACAACAGAACGAACAACAACACATGATATTTTTGAAATCTTGACCAAGTAGGTATTTTTTCACTATCTTTGTGCTATATTTGTTTAACCCCATGAAAAAGAAAAAGAAAGAAATCAAGTATTCAGAAGCGGATTTGATTCGTGCTTTCAATCTTATACGTTTGAAAGGCAATGACGCACACCCACTCATGCAAGAGTGGGTAGAAGTCGCCTTGCCTACCCTTACAGTCGTAGAGCAAAGTATTTTTGAAAATATTTTCAAAAAAGCGTACTATAAAATAGAAGGTTGGAACGAGGAAGAATTAAAAATGAAATTTATCGCTCATGTCATGGATTTGGGACATTTGGAAGATAATGGTGCATATTTTACCTACTGCGAAAGAGAAATTTTTGCAGAGGTGGAAAATAAATATTTGTATCTAAAAGCCGATTTTATGATTGCAAAAGGCATTTTAGATAGCCCTGAAGCTCCTTATTTTTATATCCAAGAATACAAGAAATTGAAAGACCCCAGTGGTGACCCTGTCCCACAACTTATTGAAGGTTTTTTGATAGCCATGCATGAAAACCAAAATGGAAAGCCTATGTACGGTTGCACAGTAACAGGCAAGTTGTGGGACTTTTTTGTGATGGAAGGCAAGACCTATTGCATTTCTGATTCTTTTGATTGCACGAATAAAGACCACTTGCTTAAAATTATCAGCATTTTGCGCAAATACAAAGAGATTTTAGAAACAAGGATATTGGATTAAAAGCCCCCTGCATTTATGAAAAAGAAAAAAAAAGAAATCAAGTATTCAGAAGCAGATTTGATTGATGCCTTCAATCTCACACGCTTGAAAGGCAATAAAGCGCACCCACTTATGAAAGAGTGGACAGAGGTCGACTCGCCTACTTTTACGCTGGTGGAGGAGGGAAACTTTGAGTATATCTATGAGCAGGCTTATGACAAAATTGAGGGCTGGAATGAAGAAGAACTCAAGTTCAAATTTATTGCATACCTTATGAATTTGGGACATTTAGCAGATAATGGGCAATACAAAACTTTTTGTGAGAGGGAAATATTTGCAGAAGTGGAAAACAAGTATCTATATCTAAAAGCAGATTTCCTGATTGCCAAAGGCACTTTGGATAAGCACAAAACGCCTTATTTCTACCTCCAAGAATACAAAAAACTCAAAGACCCAAGTGGCGACCCTGTCCCACAACTTATTGAAGGTTTTTTGATAGCCATGCACGAAAATCAAAATGGAAAACCTATGTACGGTTGTACCGTAACAGGTAAATATTGGGATTTTTTCGTGATGGAAGGCAGGACGTATTGCATTTCTGATTCTTTTGATTGCACGAATAAAGACCACTTGCTTAAAATTATCAGCATTTTGCGCAAATACAAGGAAATTTTAGAAACAAGGATATTGGATTAAAAGCCCCTCTGCATTTATGAAAAAGAAAAAAAAAGAAATCAAGTATTCAGAAGCAGATTTGATTGATGCCTTCAATCTCACACGCTTAATGGGCAATCATGCACACCCACTTATGCAAGAGTGGACAAATGTGGACTTGCCTACACTCACAGACTTGGAGCAGGCATATTTTGAAAAACTTTGGCAAAAAGTTTACAGCAAAATTGAGGGGTGGAATGAAGAAGAACTTAAGTTTAAATTCATTGCCCACCTCATGGATTTGGGAAATTTAGAAGATAATGGGCGGTACAAAACTTTTTGTGAGAGGGAAATATTTGCAGAAGTGGAAAACAAGTATCTATATCTAAAAGCAGATTTCCTGATTGCCAAAGGCACTTTGGATAAGCACAAAACGCCTTATTTCTACCTCCAAGAATACAAAAAACTCAAAGACCCAAGTGGCGACCCTGTCCCACAACTTATTGAAGGTTTTTTGATAGCCATGCACGAAAATCAAAATGGAAAACCTATGTACGGTTGTACCGTAACAGGTAAATATTGGGATTTTTTCGTGATGGAAGGCAGGACGTATTGCATTTCTGATTCTTTTGATTGCACGAATAAAGACCACTTGCTTAAAATTATCAGCATTTTGCGCAAATACAAGGAAATTTTAGAAACAAGGATATTGGATTAAAAGCCCCCTGCATTTATGAAAAAGAAAAAAAAAGAAATCAAATACTTAGAAGGTGATTTGATATTAGCATTTGGACTTACGCGTCTGGTTGGCAATCAAAAAAATCCCCTCATGCAAGAGTGGACAGGTATCAATTTGCCTACTTTGAGCCTCTCTGAACAGGAACTGCTCGAAAATATTTTTGCGGAAGTTGAAAAAGGCGTCGAGGGCTGGAACGAGGAAGAACTCAAATTTAAACTTATCTCTATAGTAATGCGCTTGGGACACCTCACAAGCAATGGTAAATATCTCACTTTCTGTGACAGAGAAATATATGCCACTGTGGAAGGTAAGTATTTGTATGTGAAGCCCGATTTTATGATAGCAAAAGGGGCATTGGATAGGCATCAAACGCCTTACTTTTATTTGCAAGAATACAAAAAACTCAAAGACCCAAGTGGCGACCCTGTCCCACAACTTATTGAAGGTTTTTTGATAGCGATGCACGAAAATCAAAATGGCAAACCTATGTACGGTTGTACTGTAACAGGTGCATATTGGGAGTTTTTCGTTATGGAAGGCAAGACCTATTGCATTTCTGACTCGTATGATTGTAGAAATAAGGAACACTTGCTTAAAATTATCAGCATTTTGCGCAAATATAAGGAGATTTTGGAAACAAGGATATTGGATTGAAAGCCCCCAACCCCAAGGGGGCGTTTTCGGTAAAAAACTTTTAATCTCCCCTTTGGGGTAGGGGGCTTTTAGCTAATTTTTCGCTATCTTTGCAAAAAAACTAACCACCCAAGTATGCAAGAAGCGCATATCCAAAAAATTAGCCAAGAGTTGGGCATTACCTTGCACCAAGTCAATGCTACTGTAGCCCTCCTCGATGCTGAAGCTACCATTCCATTCATTGCACGCTACCGCAAAGAAGCCACAGGAAGTTTAGATGAAGTCCAAATTGGCGATGTCCGCGATAGACTCGAACAACTCCGCGAATTGGACAAAAGACGTGAGGCTATCCTGAAATCTATTGATGAGCAGGGCAAACTCTCGCCTGAACTCAAAACCAAAATAGATGGGGCAGAAACCATGTCTATCCTCGAAGATTTGTACCTTCCCTACAAACCCAAACGCCGTACACGCGCCACGATTGCGAAAGAAAAAGGGCTTGAACCGCTTTGTGATAGCATTTTTGAGCAAGGCGAGTTCGATATTTTCGAATTTGCTAAACAATTCATTGATGCAGAAAAAGGCGTAAATACTATCGAAGAAGCCTTAGCAGGTGCAAGAGATATTATTGCCGAAAAAATCAATGAAGATGCTGTAGCGCGTGCCTCTATGCGTACTTTATTTGAGCAAAAAGGTGTTTTTGCCTCGAAGGTTATCGCAGGCAAGGAAGAAGAAGGTGCGAAATACAAAGACTATTTTGAATGGTCTGAACCTGTAGAAAAAGCTCCTTCACACCGCATACTCGCTATGCGTAGGGCAGAAAAAGAGGAAATTATTTCTCTCGACCTCGCGCCCAATGAAGACGAAGCTGTAGAAAAACTTGAAAATCAATTTGTAAAGGCTAAAAATGAGGCAGGCGAGCAGGTAAGATTGGCAGTAAAAGATTGCTACAAGCGACTGCTGAAGTCATCAATGGAAACTGAAGTCCGCCTTTCTTCTAAAAAACGAGCAGACGAAGAAGCTATCAAAGTATTTTCTGAAAATTTGCGTCAGTTGCTTCTTGCCTCCCCGCTTGGACAGAAAAACGTACTTGCCATTGACCCAGGCATCAGGACAGGTTGCAAAATCGTGTGCTTAGATGCGCAAGGCAAACTATTGGAAAATACGGTTATCTATCCTGATAGAAAGAAAACTGAAGCTACCGAAACTATCAATAATCTTTGCAAACAATACCAAATAGAAGCTATAGCTATAGGCAATGGTACGGCAGGGCGCGAAACGGAAACGTTCATACGTTCTATCAACTTGCCTAAAGAGATTATGGTCGTGATGGTAAATGAAAGTGGGGCTTCGATTTACTCGGCTTCGGAAGTGGCGCGTGATGAATTTCCCGACCAAGACCTTACGGTGCGTGGGGCAGTTTCGATAGGCAGGCGATTGATGGATCCACTCGCAGAATTGGTAAAAATTGACCCGAAATCTATAGGGGTGGGGCAATACCAACATGATGTCGACCAATCACAACTCAAAAAAGAACTAGATACTGTAGTAGAAAGTTCTGTGAATGCTGTAGGCGTGGAATTGAATACGGCAAGCAAGCAACTCCTTACCTACGTTTCGGGCTTAGGACCTACTTTGGCGCAAAATATCGTAGAATACCGCAACAAAAATGGTGCGTTCAAAACCCGCGATGAACTCAAAAAAGTAACGCGCTTAGGCGAGAAGGCGTTTGAGCAATGCGCAGGCTTTTTGCGCATCAGGGGAGCAGAAAACCCGCTTGATACGAGTGCGGTTCACCCTGAAAGTTACGCTATAGTAGCCAAAATGGCAAAAGACCTGAACTGTACCGTACAAGATTTGATGCAAAAAGACGAATTGCGCAAACAAATCAAATTGCAAGACTATGTTACGGAAAAAGTGGGCTTGCCTACCCTGCATGACATTGTGCAGGAACTTGCCAAGCCAGGGCGCGACCCCCGCGAAAAATTCGAAACTTTCGAGTTTGCAGAAGGCATCAACAGCATCAACGACTTAACGGCAGGTATGAAATTGAATGGTTTGGTAACGAACCTTACGAATTTTGGCGCGTTTGTAGATATTGGGGTGCATCAAGATGGTTTGGTGCATATCAGCCAAATCTCGCATAAACGCATCAGTAGCCCCAGCGAAGTATTGAAATTGGGGCAGAAAGTCGAGGTTACGGTGGTAGAAGTTGATGTAGCGCGCAAGCGTATCAATCTCACGATGAAAGATGACCTCGAAAAAGCGAAACCTGCCGAAAGACGTGAGCGCGAACAGGCGGACAACAAAAAGGTTTTGAACCAAAAGCCTCAAACGAAAGCCGAACCTAAAGAAGAACCTTTGGAAGATTGGCAATCGAAACTCAGTGCGCTGAAGAATAAGTTTGGGAAGTAATTTTTGATGCCCTTGCCTACCTGTGCGTGCATGGGTAGGCAAGGTTTTTTGATGGAATATTTACAAAAAAATGTTGTATTGAAAATGGAAAAATTCTTATCACAAGAAACAAAAAATTCTGATACTATTGGATTGTGTGGTATTACCTAAAATAGTGCTTAAAAGGTACTAAAAATACATTTTTAAATCATTTTTTGGGGTGCTTAAAGTCATATTTCAGGCTTTTTGTTACTATACCACACAATCCGTTAGTATCAGGCATTTTTATTCGGAACTACAGCCGTTTTCCACAAAAAACATCATAGAACTCCAAAAACTAAAGTTGAAGCCCTTTTAAAACAGCCAATAGCATTTGAGGTTGAAGGCGTTTTTTAAAATCTGGACTCACATACATGAACTCAATTTCTTGTTTTTCATTCAGCACATATACCGCAGGTACAGGCAAGAACTCTTTGTTTGCGCCGTTAGAGGCTTTTTCCAAATAGGGTTCATAATTTTTGGGAGCTTGAAAAGCCAATCCAACGGCTTTGGTCAATATGCCTTGACTATCTGACAAGAGCGTATAACCAAGTTCATTTTTGGTAACTGTACCCGCAAGACTTTCAGGCGAGTCAGGGCTAACGCCTACTATTTGATAGCCGAGTGCTTGCACTTCTTTCTCGATGGTATGAAATCCCGCTAATTGTTTGGTACAATATGGACACCAACCCCCACGATAAAAAATGAGAATTGTTTTCTTGTTTAGTGCCTCCTTAGTATCAACCACCTGACCTTTCGTGTCTTTGAGTTGTACTGAAGGAATTTTTTGCCCTATCAAAAGCGGTTTTACATCTTCAGGTTTAGCAGGTAGTTGCGCCCAAGCGCAAGTAGTAGTCAGCGCGATACACACGCACAAAATAAAAAAATGTTTCATAAAAAATATAGAAAAATAATGAAAAAATACGAATTTACTGAATTTTGCACGCCTAACGAGGCGCGGAATTTGATGCCCAACGTTTCCACACTAAATTTATGAGAGCCAGCACTGCCAGCAACAAAAAAAGCGCGAAAAATACATAATCACTGGGCGTGAATAAAAAATAATGTGCCAATAACACAAAACCCACCATGCCTATAGCTGTTCCCAAAAGTGCGCCTATGATATAAAAATAAAGGGCTTCTGCTTTAATCTTTTTCTTTTCCAACAAAAAAACATTCCAACCTGCCCAAAAAGACAACTGCATCACATTCAAACCATTGAACCAAATACCCCACAAAATAGGCGGAACAGTTGCCGAAATCGTAGGCAAGGAGGTAGGCAAGTTTTGTCCATTGGGTAGGCAAGAAAAAGCCAAACCCGCCAAAAAGACCACCGCAAAAACATCTATCCAAAACAATACCTTTGTGTTTTTTAGCAATTTTTCTGCCCCCCAAAAAGTAAAGTAAATTACCCAAAACTCGACCAATATCACCCCCAGTACAAAGCCAAGCAGTCCACTCCACGAGTCGTTTGCGAATATTTTGAGGGCTATCAAGTTAAGATAACCCATAGGTATCGAGCCTATAAAACTTATCCAAAAACCTATTTTCATTGTCCTAAGTCAGCAGTACCATAAAGCGCACTGAATTGCTTACACCACACCAATACATAACGATATTCATTTATGTTTGTACCCGCAGGCAAGTTCCACGATTGCGCCCCTGAGCGCTGGTTCAAACTGCCTATCTCGATGGCATTAGATACGTTGTTGCCTGCCTTCGAGACATATATGCGCAAATCAGGCGCACTTGTGGAGGTGCTAAAATTCATACCTGTTTGTACTTTCAAAACACCATTTTCTATTTTCAATTTTGCTGTACCAGCACTATTTCCTGTGAAAGTGCCTGTTCGAATCACTTGGATTTGGGCGGGCGCACTCTGTATGCCATCTGCCGTTGCCGTAATCGTGGTAGTACCATAACTTTTGGCTGTTACAACCCCTGTAGTTGCATTCACTTCTGCAATCGCTGTATTGGCACTTTGCCAAGTAAAGGTTTTGCCCAAAATGACAGTTCCATTGTTGCTTTTAGCCTCTACAGTGGGCGTAGCGGTTGCATTAAGTGTGAGTTCGTGTACCAATGGAGTGATGTTGATAGTAGCTATTTGAGTATTGTTGGTTACTACAGTCAGCAAAGAAGTTGCTTCCAAACCTGCTACTTTAGCTCGGATTTGTACTTGTCCACCACTTACGCCTGTAGCTACGCCGTTTTGATTAACTGTAGCTATAGCAGTGTTGCTACTTTCCCACTGCACGCTTGCAGGTATTTGTGCAAGTTTTTCGTTTTCATCAAAATACTGCAACAAAAAATTGACTGTACCACCTATGCTTGTGCTGATATTCGCGGGTGCGATTTCTAAACGTGCCTTGCCTGCGAGGGGCGCAAGGTCTTCTGTTTTTTTTCTGCAACTTGCTACCAAAAGCAAGGCAAAACATAAGATGAGGCTTGTATTTTTCATATATTGGGACTTTTTTTAGTTTTTTTGATTTTTCAAAAATTATTGCGAAAAAACAACAGGCTGGAAGCCTATTCTACAGTTTTGCTCCCACAATAACTTTTGAAAAACCGTTTTTTTTAAGCACATTTTCAATAATTTTCAAAATATAGAAATGCTATACGATTTTATACAGTGCAAAATTACAAGTTGTTATCTATTTTTTGATTATAGTTATTTCCCGAAGTATAGGCAATTTTGCTCTTTTTGATTTTGAAATTATATTTTTTTGAAAGGTTCATATAAAGTTTGGCACCCATATTTCAAAAGTTGTACCTTTACCTTCTGTTGATGCTACACTTATGGTAGCCTTGAGCTTCTCTAATGCTTTTTTGGTAATATACAACCCTAAGCCTGAACCTTCTGCATAATCTGTAGCGCGTGTGAACATATCAAAAATTTTATCAAGATAGGCAGTTTTGATGCCTATGCCATTGTCTTCTACCACAATCACACAATCAGCCTCGTTAGCTATTATGCTTATTTTAATGAAAGGTGTCGCTTGGTTTGTTTGATGATACTTTATAGCATTTGAAATAAGATTGCTTAAAATTACCTTTAGCCGAAAGTCATCAGAAATAAATTTTTCTGTTGCCTGAATATTGATGTCAAACTGTATCTTGTCTGCATGATTTAGATGTTTATATGCCTCTATTATTTCTTCAATCATATTTTGAAAGTCAATCTCTACAAGATTGGCTTCTATATTTTCATTTCTTGAATAATGTGCAAGTTGCTGGACAAATTTGTCCAGTTTCTGCACACTCTTTTTCATCATGTCAAAATTTCCCTTAGCCTGTATAGGAAAATCCATTTCTGTCAAAGCAATCAAACCTGCCAATGAAGCAAGAGGCGCGCGCAAGTCATGCGAGGCTTTATAGACAAAACTATCCAATTCTAAATTCAAATCCTTTAGTTTTACCTCTATTTTTCTGCGTTCGGTAGCATTGTGCAGATAAAATAAAAAGCCACCCTTTTGATTATCATCTTGTAGATTCATGACCAAACCATCAAAAAAGTGCTGATATCCATGTACACAGTAGAGAGATATATCTTGCACACGATGCGTCTTATCTGGCTGATGCTTGATACTCTCGATGGCGATACGCACATCTTGATGTGATTCGGGAGAGATAATCGAAAAAACGGTTTTATCAATGAGCGACTTGTTGGGATAGTGCAACAAATCACAAAAAGTGTCGCTCGTAAATTCTACTCCAAAGTCTTCATTTACAATCAGTAACAAGACTTCACTTTGCAGAATAAATTTGGCATACTTCTCATGAAGTATATTGATTAAGATTTCTGCTTTGTAAGGCAGGACATCTTGAGGTGTGGAAAAATTATTGGTAAGGCTCATAGTATTTTTTAAAAGGGTAGTTGGATACGTATTTTTAATTTTTTGCTTGCTTGTGGCAGGCAGTTTTTTACATGAATACAACAAACTAAACAAGTGAACTCAAACGTTCTAAAATTCCTTCATAAACAGGCGAGGCAGTAAAGTCTGGCATATTCTCCAACGCCCTCAAGATGTCTTTTGTTTCCATTCGAGTCGTGTAATCATGAGAAAAAAAACGACTGCGAATCACGGCGTTTTTGTCTATGATAAAAGTAGCAGGTACAGGCAAGGTTAATTCTCCATTTTCATTCATCTTGCTTACGTCCAAATCATAACATTCTAAATGAACTCGTTGAATGTTGTCTGGTATTTTGAACTTTACATTGTACAACGCAAGTACGTCTTGCGTGGGGTCATTCAAAATTTGATAGGTAATGCTGTGGTTGTGTTGTAACTTGAGCGAAGTGTTTATACGCTGTGGGTGGACAGTCAAAACCACTGCCCCCAATGCCTCTATCTTTGGCAGAGCTTGTTGCAATGCTTTTACTTCCAAGTTACAAAATGGACACCAATCTCCGCGAAAGAAAGACAGCACAACTCCATTATTTTTTAGGATTTCGTACAAGACAACATCTTCACCTTTTGTGTTTTTCAATACAAAATTCGGTGCTGTAGCTCCTATAGCCAACCCTCTCACATCAGGGTTTGCTTCTATGATGCTCTCGGCTATTACTTCAATCACTTCTGAAGGATAGACTTTGACGACCAGCTCTCTCAGTTGGTCATTCAAATTTGTGGTTTGAATACTCATAATTTTAGATGTTAAAAATGAAAATACTTATTAGTAAGTAAGTTTAAGGTGTTAAAAAAAAAGACTTTTAGAAGTCTTTTGTACTTTATTAGGGCTTACGCAAAGAGTAAAATTTGGGCATCTTTCATAACCCCTAAAAAGTAGTTTACACTTTTTTACTTAAACCTGTAAGGTCTTTAAAGACCTTACAGGTTTAAAAAACTGATAATGAGTTATTTATGAAAAATACTTTGTTCATAAAGAACTTTTCAAAACCCCTTTTTAATTTGTATATTCAGAAAAGTGTAAACTGATAAATGAAAGATGCCAAAATTTGACAAAAAAAACTCATTTTATGGTAGATTTGTAGCACAGGCATCTTACCTGTAGCGTCTGTATGCTCAAAAGTAGCCAATGCAATAGTTTTTTCGCCTACGGCGCACACGCAAGATGCGTGTGTTACATTACGTAAGTCCTATTTATGTTATTTCTGTCAATAGCAGATTCATAGTATGTTTGAAGGTTTCTTTGTCAAATCCATTAAACCTTGCTACAATGATTCCTGCAATGAGGTTATTGATAATGACACTTGCCTGTATGGTAGCATCACATTGAAATTTGAAAACGCCTGTAATTTTCCCCATCTCTAAAATCTCCATCAACCAATTTCTTACTAACTCGTAGTCGTTCTTGACTTCTATTTGTGCCTCTGGCGCAAGGGTTTGAATATCAGACCCCAACGAACCTAAAGCACATATTTGTTTTTGTGCCAATAGCCCTATATATAAGTCAAACAATGCCTGTATTTGTTCTATTTCGGACTTATTTTTACTCTTTAGCTCTTTTATTAAATTCTTAAGTCCTTCTTGTTGGTTTTTCATGATTGCAACCACCAAACTCGTCTTGGTAGGAAAATGATAATGTATAGCCGCATTTCTTATATGAAGCACTTTAGCAATATCTGCATAGCTAAAAGCATTGTACCCTTTTTCTAATATTAAACCTGTGGCAACTCTAATGATTTCTGTTTTTGTGTCTGTCATGTGAAATGTAATCGTTGTTTTATATATAACGTACTTACTAGTAAATAAGTTTGAAAAAAAAGTATTTTTTTTAATTTTTTTTACAAGGTCGCTGTGAAACTATACGCATCAAAAAATGATGGTTCTTCGAAAATTATTGCGGAATTTGAAATATGAGGCATTGTGAAAGTAAGTCATGTTGCTTCAACCCTTCGGGTGTCTAAAAATCAAACACCCGCAATAACTTTTGAAGAACCAAAATGATTTAAATTTAAACCCGCAAGTTCTTGAAGAACTTGCGGGTTTAAAACTGCTTCAGCTTTTTCACCAAAACTCTATTCTCACGAAACATTTGTAAGCCCTCACGAGTAGAGAGATAACTATGTCCTTGCCTGCGATTGTAACGACTAATCTCAAAAAGAACCTTAAGGTGTTTTGCAGTTTCGCACCAAGCCCAATACAGCGAATGTTTGGGGTCATAGATATGGGTAGGCTCACTTCCTGCACCATTCAGCTCAATGATAGCAAAGTCCTTGCCTGCCTGCAACGCTTC
>JAAFJK010000211.1 GCA_013298105.1 Cytophagales bacterium | reverse complement strand
AAATAACCTTTAGGCGGATTTTCCATAAAGTCGTCTTGTTCTATCCAAATCTCACGACTGAAAGGCACAAGGCGCGTACCTGCGTTCTCGTCCTCTTGATTGTTTTCGGTAGGCAAGGTTTCAGTCTTGCCTTCAGGATAGTTGGTTATCACGACTTTGATAGGGTTCAAAACCGCCATGAGGCGCGTACACACTTTATTCAAATGCTCACGAATACAAAACTCTAAAAGCGAAATATCTATCACATTGTCGCGCCTTGCTATGCCAACTTTGGTAGCAAAATTGCGTATAGCTTCAGGCGTATAGCCTCGCCTACGCAAGCCCGAAATGGTAGGCATACGCGGGTCGTCCCAACCTGATACGAGTTTTTCATTTACCAACTGCAAAAGTTTGCGTTTGCTCATGACAGTGTAGTTCAGATTCAGACGAGCAAACTCGATTTGTTGTGGTCTGTACGCGCCCAATGCCTCCAAAATCCAATCATACAAAGGTCTGTGTACTTCAAATTCAAGCGTACAGATAGATTGCGTAATGCCTTCGATAGAGTCCGAAATGCAATGCGCAAAATCATACATAGGATAAATGTGCCATTTATCGCCTGTGCGGTGGTGATGTGCGTGTTTGATGCGATAAATAACAGGGTCGCGCATATGCATATTAGGCGAGGTCATGTCGATTTTAGCCCTTAAAACGCACTTGCCTTCCTCCATTTCGCCATTTTTCATGCGCTCAAAAAGAGCCAAATTTTCCTCTGTGGTGCGGTTTCTGAAGGGACTTTCCTTGCCTGCCACGAATGTATTGCCGCGAGTGTTGGCTATTTCTTCTTGCGTTTGTTCGTCTATATATGCCTTGCCTGCGCGGATAAGTTGTACCGCGTATTCATACATTTTATCAAAATAATCAGAAGCAAAAAACTTTCTATCGTCCCACGAAAAGCCCAGCCAACGCACATCACGCTCAATGGCTTCTACATATTCGGCTTCTTCTGCGGCGGGGTTCGTATCATCAAAACGGAGGTTCGTCAGTCCGTTGTATTTTTGGGCAAGCGTAAAATTCAAACAAATAGATTTGGCGTGTCCAATGTGCAGATAGCCATTCGGTTCAGGAGGAAAGCGCGTATGCACCTTGCCTGCGTACCTGCCTGTAGCGTTGTGTTCTTCTACAATTTCTTCAATGAAGTTCAAAACAGGTTTTTCTGTTTCTGCTATTTCGTGGTTCATGATTTTAAAAAAGTATTTTTTGCAAATATCGTAAATAATCTGTTTTATTGCCTGATTTTTGGCGTAAAAATTAGTTCACTGTAAAAATAATGAAACTATTTTTTTGAAATTTACACTTTTCCACTATTTTTGCACCTACATTCTTAGCAGTCTATACCAATGCCCAATTTAAAAGAAGTCCGAACCCGCATCAATTCCGTAAAATCTACTCAACAGATAACTAAAGCTATGAAAATGGTTTCTGCCGCGAAGCTCCGCAAAGCGCAAGAAGCCATCACACAGATGCGCCCGTATGCAGAAAGTTTGCAAAAAATAATAGGCAATCTTTCAGGCAACAGCGAAAGCCAAGTGAATAGCCCTTACACTGTCGAGCGCGAAGCAAATAAAATCTTGATAGTAGCTGTTACGTCTGATAGAGGTCTTTGTGGTGCTTTTAACACAAATATCGTGAAAGCCTGCAACGCACTGGTAGAAGAACGCTATGCACGCCAATTCCAAGCAGGCAATGTGCAGTTTTTGACTATCGGCAACAAAGGTAACGAAACACTCACGCGCAGAGGCTACAAAGTGATAGGCGATTATACGACTACTTTGCAAAACCTGAGCTTTGACAAAGTGCGCCAAGCAGGTGAGTTCATTTTACAAAAGTTTATGGAAGGAGAGTTCGACCGCGTAGAAGTGATCTATACAGAGTTCAAAAACGTCCTTACGCAAATAGTGAGAGTTCACCCTTTCCTACCCGTAACGCCTGAAGAACCTCAAAAAGACACGAAAAAGACCGTAGCCACTGAATATATTTTTGAGCCTTCTAAGGAGCAAATCATTGAAGAACTTATACCAAAAAGCCTTAAAATACAGCTTTACAAATCCATCTTAGATTCCAATGCCGCAGAACAAGGTGCGCGTATGACTTCTATGGACAATGCCACGAATAATGCTGATGCACTTGTAAAAGAGCTTCAACTTGTCTATAACAAAACTCGCCAAGCCGCTATCACCAAAGAAATCCTCGAAATCGTGGGTGGAGCCGAAGCCTTGAAAGGTGCTTAAGGGTGTTTACGTACCCAATGCCACTTATTTTCAACGTTACGTTGAAAATAAGTGGCATTTTTTAATTCATAGTGGCTATATATATCAAGCTGGAGCATTTTTCTGTAGCTTGGGTAGCTTGTCGATTGCTTTTAAAGCCTTGCCAAAAGCCCTGCCAATACCTGATTTTGCCTGTACGGTATTTTTCACTCAAAAGACTTACATAATACGCATCATAAGGCATAGGCAAAATTTCGCGCACTTGTAACCCTACTTGTTTGAGCGCGAAACGCATAGTTTGGGGTGTAAAATGATACAAATGACGTGGTACATCATAACCCGCCCAATCTTTGCCATAATGTATGGCTTCGTTTGCTTGTAGATTCGGGACTGCTATGATGAACTTCCCTTGTGGGTGCAAAAGCCCGCGCAAAGCCTTGAGCGTATCTTTCAAAGTGTGAATATGCTCAAGTACGTGCCAAAGCGTAATGGCACTGTATTGCCTGCCTGCAAAATAATCACTAAAAACACTTGCTTGGAGTGCTGTTTGGGTACGTTTTTCGGCTTGGATTCTTGCGCCTTCGTCTGGCTCTATGCCATCTATGCCCCAGCCTGCCTGTTTACAAGTTTCTAAAAAATAACCTGTGCCGCACCCATAGTCGAGCATAGTGGCAGGCAAGTGGTTGGTCTGTGCAGTCAGCAGGCGTAATTTTTGGCGCAAAGCCCGCCACCGTACCTGATGATAGAGCCACGAAAGTACGCCTTTTTGGGTGTCGCTGTGGGATATATAGGCTTGTGAGGCATAATATCTGCCTATTTCCTCTACAGTAGGGCGCGGATTGGTAAATACAAATTGGCAATCATGGCATTTTACCAACTGGAACAATTCGCCTGAAACAGTAAAGTCTTGGCAGGTAAGGTAAGGGACAAGATGTTGGCTTCCACAAAGCGGACAGTAGGCGAGAGTTTCCATAAATCTAAAAATATTTTGCAAATTTATTCTTTTTTGCTATTTTTAGGGCAAAATTTACTCAAAATCATACAGCAATATGCAAAAAATCATGCGTTTTGTGGGTGCAACCGCGCTCACATGGGTTTTAAGTCTGCAAATAAGCTATGCACAAGCCCCCACAGAATCACAAGCAGGTATGAAAGATGAGGAAATATTATTGGACTTGCCTACCCCCGCCCCTATAGTAGCAGAAGAAAAAGAACGCCCTGCGCAAGTTTTCCAAAAACAAATGCAGGCACAGCACCCCGCATGGGCTAAAAAAATGGAAAAAGCCACTCGCTTTTTAGATTCAAAAATAGGAAATTGGATTCTTAAGCGCACTATGGCAAAAGCTGAACGAAAAGCCATTCGAAAAGCCAAAAAACACCCTGATAAACTGCAAGAAGCCCAAAAAATAAGCCGAAATATGCGCATCATAGCTGTTTTGGGTATAACGGGTGTTGTTTTGTCTTTGTTCTTTAAAAAGACTTTGCGCATCATAGGCATAGTCTTGATGGTGGTAGCGTTGGTTTTTTTAATCATAGAACTTATCTGATGTGGGCATACATCTTGCAAAACCCTTACGAAGTTGGGGGCTTTGTAACTTCTTTGATATGTGTGTGGTTGAATATACATGAGCGCGTTTGGGGCTGGTTTTGGGCAATCGTCAGTGCGGGATTCAGTGCCAAACTTTTTTATGACCAACGGCTTTTTGGAGATATGTATCTTCAGGTGTTTTTTGTCGGCAGTGCTTTGTATGGCATTTACGCTTGGCTGTATGGGGGCAGGCAAGCTACACAGTTGGTCATTAAGCACGCTTCTACAAAGGAATGGGCAATCATCATTGTCAGTATGTTCGTTACTTTCATAGCTTTGGTGTATGGTTTGGCGCACTTGAAAGGAGATGCCATTTATATAGATGCACTTACGACTACGCTTAGCATAGTGGGTCAGCTTATGCTTGCCCGAAAACTGATTGAGAACTGGACAATATGGATACTTGCCAATGGCTTGTATGTCGGTTTATACCTCCAAAAAGGGCTTTATCTCTATGCTTTCTTGTATTGTATTTTTATTGTCTTGGCTATACAAGGCTGGCTACATTGGCAAAAGTTATACAATTTTAGGAACGAGTAAAAAATAACGGTTTGCTGATAATTTTTGTGTGTGGTATATCTTTGATAGAAGGTAATTATTTAGCCCCCCGCCCCAACCTATTTTAGTGTTTTGGTAGGCAAGTTTAAATACAAACTTACACAAAAAATCCCCTTTGGGGCTGGGGGCTAAATAGTTACGATACAAGAATTTTTTTGGAACTATCCACCCACAAAATTGTTATAGAACTAAGATGAAAACTTCTACATGGTTCAGTCATTGGTTTGACTCGCCTTATTATCATTGGTTGTATAAAAATAGAGATGAGCAAGAAGCCCAATTTTTTATGGATAACCTTTCCAAAAAATTAAATTTCTTGCCTGCCCATACCTTGCTTGATGTAGCCTGTGGAAAAGGCAGGCACGCCAAATACCTGAACAGCAAAGGGTTTGAAGTGGTTGGGCTTGACCTTGCCTACGAAAGCATAGCAGAAGCAAAAACACATGAGAACGAAAGGCTACACTTCTATGTGCAAGATATGCGTCAGCCTTTTGCAAAGGCTGAATACGACTTTGTGCTGAATCTTTTTACAAGTTTTGGTTATTTTGAAACTGAAGCAGAAAACTCCCTTGCCATACAAGCTATGGCGACAGCCTTGCGGACAGCAGGCAAGTTGGTGATAGATTTTTTTAATCCACACAAAGTTATACGTGAACTTGTACCCTCAGAAACTAAAGAAATAGATGACATTGCCTTTCACATTACCAAAAAGGTAGAGAATCAAGCTATTATCAAACAAATTGACTTTGAACATCTGGGACAAGCCCATCACTTTGAGGAGAAAGTAAGCGCAATAGATTTAGGCACTTTTCAAACTTATTTTACAGAAGCAGGGCTTCAGCTTTTAGAAGTGTATGGGGATTATGCCCTGAATCCATACAAAGAAGAAGAAAGCGACAGAATGATTCTGATAGCACAGAAAGAGGCTGATGTATAAAATAATCTTGCCTGCCACCCAAAGCAAAAAGCTACCTTTTCAGGTAGCTTTTTGCATAAGGAACGAGTAGAAAATAAGATGGTCAGGATTTTGCGCGATATTTTGTGCTTAGACAAGGCGCAATAGAAGCGCACAAACAATGAGATACTGTTTTGTAATGATTATTGCAACGAAGTATAAGCGCAAAAGATTAGTAAAATGTCCAAGTTATTTTTTACTCGTTCCTAACAGCAAATGTCAAATGACTATCGCTCTACACTTCTTGATTTTTTTGATTTCTTTTTGACTTCATCTTTTGCATTGTTTTCTACCAAAGTCATTTCATCTACGATATGTTTTGCGCCTCCGAGCTTCTCAATGCAGAAAAGCACATAGCGAATATCCATATTGATACAACGTTGTAGGTTCGGTTCGAACGCAATTTTATCACTCATGGCTTCCCAGTTTCCATCAAAAGCCAAACCAATCAATCGCCCTTCGCCATCTATTACGGGACTGCCTGAATTTCCGCCCGTGATGTCGTTATTGGTGATAAATCCTACAGGGACAGTACCATTCTCAGCAAATCTGCCGTAGTCTTTTTTCTCCCAAAGCTCATGCAATTTTTTGGGAACGATAAATTCAAAATTGCTGTTGTCTTCTTTTTCTATGATGCCATCAAGCGTGGTATAGTGCAAATATTTTACACCATCACGAGGTACATAATCTAGCACCTGCCCGTAGGTAAGGCGCATGGTAGAGTTGGCATTGGGGTAGTATGTCTTCGTGGGATTCATCTCACGTACACCTGCTATGAATTGGCGGTTTCCTTTTTCAAGTTTTTGGTTAGGCTCTCCATTTGCCTTGCCTATCATCATGGCTACTTTTTGGACAGAGGCAAAAATAAGGTATGCGGGGTCATTTTCCAATATTTCCTGCTTAGGTTCACGCAAAAATGTAGCTACTTTTTCTTTGCTTGCAAACATAGACCTGCTAAAAGTTTCTTCTGCAAACTTATTAAAATCTGTGATTTTGGCAAAAATATCAGGGTGGAAAGACTTATCCACATCTTCAGCATACATTTTGTAAAGTGCGGCAAGGATTTTTTTGTCTGTGGGTGTGTTGTAGTCCTTAAACATCTCATCGAGTTCGCCTTTCATTTCGTCTGCCATTTCTTTAGCTTTTCCTTCTTTGAAAGCCTCGATAAATCCGCTAAAATTGCCTGCCATGCTGATGATTTCAGGAGCATAAAGTGCCTGCTGTGCGAATGTACGCGCAAGTTCAGTTTTTCGACGAGCCGCATAAGCGTCATTGATAAGGTTCATGGTTTCTCCATATTTGGCTTGGCGAGTAGCATCTGCTTTTGCCCACGCCATGAAGTCGCTTTCTATTTTCGCTTTTTGTTCAGATACTTTCAGGCGTTTGCAGATTTCGGTCTGCCCCATAAAGTATTTCCAATAGTTGGCAATGCCTGCATATTTAGAGGCATATTGTAGGCGGACAGCTTTGTCTGCGTCCATGTCTTCTTTCCAAAGCGCGAGGCGTTTGGTACGGATTTTTACAAAAGCGGGATTCGTGATAGTTACAGCCATATCCACGCCAGGGGAGGTAAGGAAGCGGTCTGTAGAGCCAGGATAGCCGAGTACCATCGAGAAGTCGCCTTGTTTGATGCCTTTGAGCGATACAGGCAAATGATGTTTGGGTTTAAGGGGCTGATTGTCAGCCGCATATTTGGCGGGTTTATTGTCCTTGCCTGCGTACACGCGGAACATGGAAAAGTCCCCTGTATGGCGTGGCCACATCCAGTTGTCGGTATCTCCCCCGAACTTGCCTACCGCTTCGGGTGGTGTACCTACGAGGCGCACGTCTGTATATCTTTCATACACAAAAAGGTAGTATTCATTGCCCCCAAACATATTTTTTACTTCTACTTCGTAGGTATTGCCTTTAGTTTTTTCGGAGGCTTCGGTTTCCTCTTTGATTTTTTTTGCAATCGCTACAAAGGCTTTGGCACGTTCGGGTTCAGTCATTTCAGGCTTAAATTCAGCCGCTACACGCGCCGTAACTTCTTCCATACGCACAAGGAAGCGTACAAAAAGACCAGCTACGGGTTTTTCTTCGCCTCTATTCATAGCCCAAAAGCCATTGGTCAAAATGTCATTTTCTACTGTGCTAAGGCTTTGGATAGCATCATAACCGCAGTGGTGATTGGTAAGGATAAGACCTTCTTTGGAGATTATTTCGCCTGTGCAAAATCCGCCAAAACTCACGATAGCATCTTTCAGGGAGGCTTTATTGACGCTATAGATTTCCTCGGGTGTGAGCTTGAAGCCCCGTTTTTTCATCTGCTCGTAGTTTTTGCCTATGAGCATAAGTAGCCACATACCTTCGTCTGCTATGGTAGGCAAGGACAAAGTAAGGAATAGGAAAGAAAGGATAAGTTTACGCATTTGGTATGGTTAATATAGTTTTTTGGAGATTGTTGTCTAAAGTTTCAAAAGATTGTACGTCTTTAATGAAATATTGATTTTTATTTACTTTTGCGATGCCTTTGAAAGTTACGATTTTTTCTTCTTGGTGTGCTTTAAGTGCTTCACGATAGTCTTCAGGGCGCAGATATAGTTTTACTTTTTCTATGGTATTGGCAATTTCAGTTTCTACTTGAATAACATTATTTGAAATACTGTGTATGTAGCCTTGGGCTTCTAAGGGCGTTTCATGGACTAAAATATTTTTAATTGCCTTGATGTATCGAGCAAAATGAGGCATTTTTTTTCTTAAAAAATGTTGAATAATGACTGTTTTCTGAGAAGTTTGACTCAGGTATGCGAAAGAGCCATGATTCATTTGCACCTTTTGATGAAAGTCGTTGATGGCTGTAAAAAGCTCAAGATTGATATAATTTTTATGATTTTCTATGTGTGAGGTAGTTATCTCTTTGATAGGAAAAAATAGCACTTCTTTGTGAATAAAATCCAAGACTTGAAATAATTTATCCATGACTGTTTTTTCATTCAAATTCCCCTGAAAGTTTTGGTTAGGAAGTTGAATCTTAGTAACAAAACTACCCATCTCAGTCTGAAGTCCTTTGCAGTTATCCATAAATAGTTTCACATTTTCTTTGGCATCTGCAAAAATGGGTTTTTCGGTACTTGCAAAAGTTACAGATTGTTTGATAATTTTGATGAGAGCCTCTATTTTTTTACCAAAACGTTCTAATTTGATGCTTCCATCTTTGGTATCTTCGTCTTCTATTTTGGTAGAAAAAATGGCATTTTTATTAGAAAAGACTATTCTTAAATCGTTATCACTCAAACTTTTGTATATATCTATCAAAGTTTCTATGACATCTTCAGCATAAGACTGAAAACGTTTTGAATTATCTTTTTTGGGTAATTCCAATATAAAATCGCTTGGTAATCCCAACTCCATAGGAGGTATGTATCCTCTGAATCTCTGTCCATTTTGTTCAGGGATAGATGTCCAACCACGATAAGATAAAAAATTGATGATATGCTCTAATTTAATCAGTTCCATGGGAGGTCAGAATTTTTGAAAAATAAAGTTAAAAAAGTCTATGTCTATGATATTTTCTTTGGGTATATGTATGACTTGAGTTTGTTTATTTTCAGAAATATCCATATCACTTTCAGGGTAGTACCAATAGGCGCATTTTCTTATAGTCAATTCATTTTCGGTGATATTTACCCATTCGCTTTCATTATTTGGAAAAATAAATACAATCAAAACCAACGGGAAATCGTCTTCTTCTTGTGTATAATCTCTCATGCGTTGTATCAAATCATTGTAGTTTTTCACTTCAAGATGATAGGAAAAATAGGCTTCGGTTTCGGTAATATTTTTTTCCAATACTGATTTTAGCTGAAAATCAACTTGCCTGCCTGTTTTGTAATAGCATTTTTTGTTATTTTGTGTTCTTATTTTTGTTTTGGCAATTTGCAAATCTGTTCCATAATCTTTTCCTTCCAAACAAAAATACCCCTTTATACTTGCAATGATGCGCATATAATGTTTTGAGAGTTCCTCCATTTTATCTGTTTGGTGCATATTTTCAAGTTTAATACATTGATTATTAGATGTTTAAAAATTATTTATAAAAGAGCTTACCCACAAAAAAAATGATTTTTAATATTTGTAACGCTTTCGAGCGCAAAGTTACATCTTTTTTGGATTATTCATAAAATACTTTTCAATCTTGGGAAAGTTATAAATACACAAAAATACTACTTAAAAAATTGCTATTC
>JAAFJK010000800.1 GCA_013298105.1 Cytophagales bacterium | reverse complement strand
AATCGCTCAATGATTGCTTGGATAGTTTTCGCAAAAAACTCAGAAAAACAGAGGCAGATAATGAACACTATAAAAAAATTAAATGGATACTTTACAAACAATATCAGACCCTTTCAGACCAAGAATTCGACTCCTTACACCTCGCATTTGAGCAAAGTCCAAAACTGAAAGAACTGTATTTTACAAGAGAAAAGTTCCACCATATTCTTGAAAATAATAACGAAGTTGAACCTACTATAAAGCAATTAGATAATTGGATAGAGGAGGTAGAAAAAGGGAAAAATACCATCTTTGACACATTCATTAAAACTTTAAAAAGTACAAAAAACTATGTAGCAAACTATGTCCAAAATAACCTTTCAAATGCTGTAACAGAAGGACTAAACAACCTTATTAGAAGCGTAAGACGAACTGCTTTTGGTATGCCTAATTTTGAAAATCTGAGATGGAGGTGTTTAGCCATTTCTAATTGATTCCACAAAAATTGTCAGACAACCTGTTATTTTAGCTCAGCAGAAAAATATTTTTTACCACACACCATACATATTATTGATTTTTCCACTAACTTTGCTGTATGGAACAATTTGTAGTTTCGGCTCGTAAATATCGCCCCGCCACTTTTGATACTGTAGTAGGACAAGGACATATCACGACTACTCTGAAGAACGCGCTCAAAAACAATCACTTAGCTCAAGCCTTCTTATTCTGCGGTCCGCGCGGGGTAGGCAAGACCACTTGTGCGCGTATCCTTGCCAAAACTATTAACTGCACCAGCCTCACACCCGAACATGAAGCCTGTGGACAATGCGACTCTTGTGTGGCATTCCAAAAAAACGGCTCTATGAATGTCTATGAGCTTGATGCCGCCTCGAATAACAGTGTAGATGACATTCGAAATTTAGTTGACCAAGTCCGTTTCCCTCCTCAAATGGGTACGCGCAAAGTCTATATCATTGATGAGGTGCACATGCTCTCAACTGCCGCCTTCAACGCTTTTTTGAAGACGCTCGAAGAACCGCCCTCGTATGTCATTTTTATCCTTGCCACTACCGAAAAGCACAAAATAATCCCGACTATTCTTTCGCGTTGTCAAATCTTTGATTTTAAGCGCATTGAAGTCCGCGATATGGCGGAGCATTTGCAAAATATCGCAGGCAAGGAAAGTATCAAAGCTGAATATGATGCCCTTGAGTTGATTGCCCAAAAAGCCGATGGCGGTCTGCGTGATGCTCTCTCGATGTTTGATATGATTACTACGTTTTCGATGGAAACGGGCATCACCTATCAGACTACACTTGAGAATTTGCACATTTTAGATTATGACTATTATTTCAGAATGACAGACGCGCTCGCGCGTGAAGACAGTGCAGATGCTTTTTTGATTTTGGAGGACATTCTAAGACAGGGTTTTGATGGACACAATTTTGTGGTAGGTTTGGCAAAGCATTTCCGCGACCTGCTCGTATGCAGAGATGAACGCACCGTAAAACTCCTCGAAGCCACAGAAAAAGTCCGCAAACAATACCTTACTCAAGCCGCTTCACTTTCTCCCGCTTTCATAGTTTCTGCCCTGAACCTTGCCTCCCAATGCGAGGCGAGCTACAAAGGTAGCAAAGCCCCGCGCCTCCACGTAGAGGTCGCGCTTACCAAGATAGCACACCTAAATACACTTTTTAACTTTGAAAAACTAAACGCTACAGCACTTGCTGAGAGCGCAAAAAAAAAATTAGCCCAGTCTGAAACCTTGCCTACCGAAGCCACCGCAGAGGCAGGCAAGGACGTAAATAAAACAGAAGAACCTCCCGCCAACGAATATGTAAAAAATTTGGGGCAATTAAGCAATTTAGCCAACATAGGCAACCTCCAAGCCATCAAACAACAAGCCACACAACAAGCCCAAGAAGCACCAAAAAAAGAACCACGCGCGCTTGATTCGGATTTACTTTACAAAATCATAGAACACTTCATCAAAACTCAAGGCAAGATACACCCACAAATCCAAAAAATATTCGTTCGTCCGCCCCTGATTACAGGCAAGTTCACGCTTGAGTTTCAGCTTACAGAAGCTGAACAGGGCATTTTCGCACCCAGCAAAAATGATTTTTTGGTGCTGTTGCGCAAGGCACTTTATACAGATGAAGCCAATTTCACTGTTACGATGTACATAGAAAAAGTGGTCAGGCGCATCTATACGAATAAAGATAAATTTGATTATCTTTCTGAAAAAGAGCCACTTATGCAAGACCTTTTGGAAACATTGGGCTTGGAGATTGACATTTAGATTTAAAGTAAGTGGTTCTTAAAAAGTTATTGCGGGTGTTTGATTTTTAGAGAGCTTCAACCCTTCGGGTGTCTAAACTAACTAACTCATTTTGAGTTAGTTAGTTTAGACACCCGAAGGGTTGAAGCAACATGACTTACTTTCACAATGCCTCATATTTCAAATTCCGCAATAACTCTCGAAGAACCTGAAAGATTTTGATTGTCTGACAATTTTGTGGTAGCTTTTTTTGCTCAATAGGATAGGGTTCTAAACCCTATCTTATTGAGCAAAAAAGGCGTTTCTTAAATAGACTTCTTGCGAAAGTCTTTTTAACCCTTCTCTATTTGGAGAAGGGCAGGGTTGAGGTATCAGAAATAGCACTTTCGCAAGAAGTCTAATTACTAATTTGCTCAAAAAATATTTTTCCACAAAAATTGTCAGAGAACCAAATATTTGGAATGAAAATAAAATAACATGATAATTTCACTCACGCGAAGCCACGCTGTAAGCGTCTGTTGGTATTGCTTAACCGCGTAAAAGCTCGATAACAGACGCTTACAGCGTGGCTAAATATGCTCAAGTTATTTTTTACTCGTTCCTTTTTATTCTATCACAAATCCATTGGGGACGATGGCTCCTTTTTTTACCACTATGACACCATCTTTGATGGTATAAAGTTCGTGGTCTTTGTTTTGAAGATGTGTGCCTCCTATGATGCGGACATCGTTGCCTATCCTACAGTTTTTGTCGATGATAGCTCTGTGTATCTGGCATCTATCGCCTATGCCTACTAAGGGTATGCCCCCTTCGTGTGCTTTGGCTATGTCAAACTCATTTTGATACGCATCAGACCCCATGACGTAAGCATGACCAATGACAGTACCTTTGCCGATGCGTGTCCTGATGCCTATGACTGAATGTTCTATTTTAGCGGCTTCGAGGATACAACCGTCTGCAATGATAGAATCGTTCAAGGTAGTACCGCTTATTTTGGAAGGCGGAAGCATACGCGCCCGCGTGTATATCGTCTTTTCGTTATCAAATAGGTTGAATTTGGGTACTTTGGCAGTAAGCTCCAGATTGGCTTCATAAAATGAGTAGATATTACCAATGTCAGTCCAATAGCCATCAAATTGATAGCTCACTACAGAACGCTTGCCTACGTTTTGGGGTATGATTTCTTTGCCAAAGTCAGTGGCATCTTTCATCTCGTGGCGCAAAAGTTGAAATAGTAAGTCTTTGTTGAAGATATAAATCCCCATAGAAGCCAGATAGTTGCGCCCTTCGGCTTGCATGGCTTCTCCTGTATTGCTTACCCAATCTTTCAAAACGTCTTTTTTGGGCTTTTCAATAAAAGTAGTGATGTAGCCTTCTTCGCTTACTTTCATGATACCAAACTCGGAGGCTTCGCGGTCGCCTACAGGGATAGTAGCTATGGATATATCCGCTTTTTTATCTATGTGATTTTGTAACATCACACGGAAATCCATTTGATAGAGCTGGTCGCCCGAAAGTATCAATACGTACTCAAAGCTGTGGTTCTCGAGATGGTGTAAGATTTGGCGCACCGCATCTGCTGTTCCTTGAAACCAAGTCGTGTTGTCGGGCGTTTGCTCTGCCGCCATGATGTCCACAAAGGCTTTGCTAAAACCACTGAACTGGTAGGTGTTTTTGATGTGTGTATTGAGCGAAGCTGAATTGTATTGCGTAAGCACAAACATACGAAATACATCAGAGTTCATGCAGTTGGAGATAGGAATATCCACCAAGCGATACTTGCCTGCTATAGGTACAGCAGGCTTCGAGCGGTCTGCAGTCAGGGGTGAGAGGCGTGTACCTGCACCGCCCCCCAAGATGAGTGCTATGGTATTTTTGCTGATATTGTCAGACATAAGGCGTAAAGAGTATTTTTACACGCAATTTAAAGATTTTTTTAGAAAAACAAACGTTTTCGTAAATTTTGTGGATATATCTTTGACTTACCCAAAATTTAATCACGACTTTGAAGATTAGTAGCGTTTTTGTGTATGCTTTTAGCACGCGGATTAAGCGAATTTTGACGAATTTTCTATATTAGACTTCTTGCGAAAGTGCTATTTCTGATACCTCAACCCTGCCCTTCTCCAAATGGAGAAGGGTTAAAAAGACTTTCGCAAGAAGTCTATTTTAGAAATTAAAAAATCCGTATCCGCGTGTATCTTTCAAAATAAGAAAACAAGACTTTTTGTTTTTACCAAAAAAAACTTGCTTTTGCCCAATGGTATAGATTTTTTGGCATCTTTCATTTATCAGTTTACACTTTTCTGAACATACAAATCAGAAAGGGGTTTTGAAAAGTTCTTTAGGAACAAAGTATTTCTTATTTTGGTTCTTCGAAAGTTATTGCGGAATATTCTGTAGAACAGGCTTCCAGCCTGTTTATTATTTGACACAACAGGCTGGAAGCCTGTTCTACAGTTTTGCCTGCGCAATAATTTTTGTTACTGTAAAATTTTCGTATATTCTTGTAAGTTCTACAAAAAATACCATGTAGTAAGCCCTTTTGCGTGTATAGCCCCCAAACCCCCGGAGGGGGATTTTCGTTTGCTACATTTTACTATCAAAG
>JAAFJK010000146.1 GCA_013298105.1 Cytophagales bacterium | reverse complement strand
ATGGGTTTGGAATAGTAAATAATTTCAATTCTTGGAAAATTTACACGATAATATGCTGTTTTCCCACAATTAAAATTGTGGGCTTTATTGTTTTGTCCCATACAGCCCAAGATTTTAATCGCAGGGTGCAAGCGGAGTACTTGGTAACTTTCGAAAAATCAAAATAACCAAAATGCGCAACCAAATCTAAAAATAATTTGCACATCTAAAAAAATATTCGTATCTTTACAAAAAATCATAAAAAATCGAACTATATGCTACATAAAGTGGTGTAAAGTTTATTCAAATATTATTATCCTTACAATGAAAAAAGACAAAAACAAACAAGAAAATCCAGCCCCTTCCAATCCAAACCCCAAGAAGAAAAAGAAAAACACACACTTCAAAGGCAAAAAAGGCGGAAACAAAGCCAACAAGCAAGCACAATTTATAAAAGCCCTACCGCAACGCATCGCGGATTTTTTGGACTCAAGAAGTAACAAATCTTTTGGTGTAAAAGATATTTTTAAAGCCTTCAGCATAGAAGATGGAGAAGTAAAATCAGCCGTCATTCAAACCCTCGAAACGATGCTCGAAGCAGAAGCTATCGTGATGGCAAGTGATGGTAGTTTTCGTATCAACAAAGAAATGAAAGAGGCAGAAGGCACTGTCGATTTTGTAAATCAACGCTTTGCTTTTATCGTCTGTGAAGGTATGGAAACAGACATTTGGGTAAGTGCTGATAACCTACTTTTTGCACTTGATGGCGACAAAGTAAAAGTCCAATACAGCCCCAATACACGCAGTAAAAGGATAGAAGGCGAAGTAATAGAAATCATAGAGCGCGTAAAGACTGAGTACGTAGGCAAGATAGATGTCAGAGAAAGGTATGCTTTTGTATCGGCAGACAGCCGCAAAATGCACATGGATATATTCGTCCATCACGATAAACTGAATGGCGCAAAAACAGGCGATAAAGTCATTGCAAAAATCCGAAAATGGCACAATGAAACAAGTAGCCCCACAGGAGATGTCATCAAAGTACTCGGACAAGCAGGTACGCATCAAGCCGAAATGCACGCCATACTTGCCGAATATGGCTTGCCTACCGACTTCCCAGAGGAGGTAGAAAAAGAGGCTAAAGCCATCAAATGGAAACTCCTCAAAACCGAACTCAAGAAAAGAAAAGACTTCCGCGAGATTACGACCTTTACCATAGACCCTGATGATGCCAAAGATTTTGATGACGCGCTTTCAGTACGTACTCTCGAAAACGGAAATTGGGAAATTGGCGTACACATAGCAGATGTTACGCATTATATCAAGCCTGACACAGCCTTAGAAAAAGAAGCAAACAGACGTGCTACTTCAGTCTATCTCGTGGATAGGGTAGTACCCATGCTTCCCGAAGCCCTTTCCAATGACCTTTGCTCTCTGAAGCCAAACGAAGACCGCCTTACCTTTTCGGCTGTATTTGAGATAGATAAAAATGCCAAAATACACGCTGAGTGGTTTGGGCGCACTGTCATTCACTCGAATAGGCGTTTTGCTTATGAAGAAGCCCAACAAATCATGGAGGCAGGCAAGGGCGATTATGTCGAAGAACTCAAGCTATTGAACTCACTTGCCAAAAAAATGGCTAAAGCCCGTTTTGCCAAAGGAGCTATCAATTTTGAAACCACTGAAGTAAAATTCAAACTCGACGAGAACGGAAAACCGCTCGGCATATTCGTCAAAGAACGCAAAGATGCCCACCGATTGATAGAGGAATTTATGCTACTTGCCAATAAAAAAGTAGCCGAATTTATATTCAATCAAAAAAATAAGGCAGGCGAGAATCCTATCATGGTGTATCGTATTCACGAAAAACCCGACCTCGAACGCCTCCAAAATTTTGCTACCTTTGCCCAAAAATTCGGCTACAATATCGCTACGGGAGGCAAGGCACTTGCCACTTCTATCAACAGGCTCGTAACCGAAACTACAGGCTCGCCTACCCTCTCATTTTTGCAAACCCTCGCTATCCGTGCTATGGCAAAGGCGCGATACAGTACCGAACCTATAGGGCATTTTGGACTGGCATTTGAGCATTATACGCACTTTACTTCGCCCATACGCAGGTATCCTGATATGATGGTGCATAGACTTGTGCAACATTATTTGGATAAGAAAGCCTCTGTAGATAAAACCGAACTTGAAGCCTTCTGCAAACACTCCACGAACATGGAGAAAAGAGCGGCAGATGCTGAACGTGCCTCTATCAAATACAAACAGGTAGAATATATGTCTATGATGGAAAACAAGGTCTTTGAAGGGACTATCTCTGGCGTAACAGAGCATGGCATCTATGTAGAAATGACCGAAACGAAGTGCGAAGGCATGGTACGCCTTGCAGATATGTTTGATGACCATTATGAACTTGATGCCGCAAACTACTGCATCAAAGGGCGCAAACGCGGCAATGTCCTGTCTTTTGGCGACTCCGTAAAAGTGCGCATCAAAAATACTGACCTCGAGAAAAGAACTATAGACCTTAGTTTGGTTAAGTAAAATATAACTTTGTAGAAACTGCTATGAAAAAAGCTAAACCATTCATAAAATGGGTGGGCGGTAAAAACCAACTTTTAGAACAGTTTGAAAATTATTACCCAAATGAACTTAGAAAAGGCACAATAAAAAATTATGTTGAGCCTTTTTTGGGTGGTGGTGCTTTGTTTTTTGCACTTTCACAACACCATAAAATTGAAAATGCGTATTTATCAGACCTCAACAAAGATTTAATTTTAACCTACCAAGTCATACAACAAAAACCTAATGAATTGCTTGACTTTTTGGAACAGTATCAAAAAGATTATGACCAAACTGAACAAGCAAAACGAAATGACTTGTTTTTAGCAGTTCGTAGGCATTTTAATTTGCATAGATTTGAAATAAACTACAAAAAAATAGCTGATAATTGGATTTCAAGAGCAGGACAGTTTATATTTTTAAACAAAACTTGCTTTAATGGACTTTTCAGGCTTAATTCAAAAGGTGAATTTAATGTACCTTATGGAAAATATAAAACTGCCATGATTTTTGATGAAGCAAACGTTTTAGCAGTTTCAAAAACTTTGCAAAATGCTGAAATTCAATATGCTAATTATGCTAATTGTTGGGATAATGTAAATGAAAATACTTTTGTTTATTTTGATCCTCCTTACAGACCAATTAGTCAAACTGCAAGTTTTACAACTTATACAGGTACAGAGTTTAAGGATAGGGAACAATTACAATTAGCCCAGTTTTTCCAAAAATTAGATAAAGAAAAAGGGGCAAAACTGATGCTTTCTAATTCAGACCCAAAAAATGAAAACCCAGATGATGACTTTTTTGAAAAGGCTTTTTTAGGGTATAATATCTTTAAAGTTTCAGCAAATAGGGCTATTAATTGTGATGGCGAAAAACGTGGTAAAATTAACGAACTTTTAATTACGAACTATCAATATGAACCACAAACCTTGGCAATCAATTTTTGACACCTATAAAATCCATAAACACGATTTTTCACAAAGTCCATTTACTTTGACAGCAGAGGAAATAAAAAAAGCCA
>JAAFJK010000081.1 GCA_013298105.1 Cytophagales bacterium | reverse complement strand
TCAACTCTCAACTCTCAACTCTCAACTCTCAACTTTCAACTCTCAACTTTCAATAAATCAATAAAATATGAGTAATCTACGTTTTGAAACGCTACAGCTTCATGCAGGACAAGAAGCAGACCCCACCACAGGCTCAAGGGCAGTGCCTATTTACCAAACTACCTCGTACAACTTCAAAAGTGCGGAACATGGTGCCAATCTCTTTGCACTCAAAGAGTTTGGGAATATCTACACGCGCCTCATGAACCCCACCAATGACGTACTCGAAAAACGCCTTGCGGCACTCGAGGGCGGTGTAGCGGCATTGGCGGTAAGTTCTGGACAAGCGGCACAATTTATTGCGCTGAATAACATTTTGCAGGCAGGCGATAACTTTGTTTCTACCTCGTTTTTGTATGGTGGCACATACAATCAATTCAAAGTTGCCTTCAAACGATTGGGCATCGAGGCGCGTTTTGCACAGGGCGACAAGGTAGAGGCTTTTGAGAAATTGATAGACGACAAAACAAAAGCCATCTATCTCGAAACCATCGGCAATCCAGGGTTTAACATTCCTGACTTTGATGCCATAGCCGCATTAGCCCAAAAATACGACCTACCTTTGGTAGTCGACAATACCTTTGGTGCGGGAGGCTACCTATTCCGACCTATCGAGCATGGCGCGGCTGTAGTCGTGGCTTCTACTACCAAATGGATAGGCGGACATGGCACAAGTATAGGCGGAATCATTGTAGATGCAGGCAAGTATGATTTCGGAAATGGCAAATTTCCGCAATTCACAGAACCCTCCGAAGGCTATCATGGCTTGGTATTCAATGATGTTTTTGGCAAATCAGGTCCTTTTGGGAACATTGCCTTCATCATTCGGGCAAGGGTAGAAGGTTTGCGTGATTTTGGTCCTGCACCAAGCCCTTTCAACTCTTTCCTGCATCTGCAAGGTTTAGAAACGCTGTCTTTGCGCGTACAACGCCATGTAGATAATGCACTCGCACTGGCGCAATGGCTCGAAGCACATCCGAAGGTAGGCAAGGTAAATTATGCGGGGCTTGAGAGCAGTCCTTACCATGCACTTGCCAAAAAATACCTCAGAAATGGTTTTGGGGGTGTACTTTCCTTTGAGGTAAAAGAAGGCAGGCAAGCGGCTGAAAACTTTGTGAACGCGCTACAGCTCACAAGCCATGTGGCGAATGTAGGCGATGCCAAAACGCTCATTATTCACCCAGCATCTACTACACATCAGCAACTTTCTGATGCGGAGCAGGTTTCAGCAGGTGTTCACCCCGCATCTTTGCGTGTTTCGGTAGGCATAGAGCATATTGAAGACATCAAAGATGACTTTATTCAGGCTTTTGCAAAAATATAAACCTATCTTTAATTTATAGAAACGTATAAGGTTTTCAAGACCTTATACGTTTGATTATCAGTAATTTATTTTTGTTGGTTCTTCAAAAATTATTGCGGAATATTCTGTAAAACAGGCTTCCAGCCTGTTCATCATTTGAAACTACAGTTTTGCCTCCGCAATAACTTTCGAAGAATTTTTTTTGTAACTATTTAGCCCCCAACCCCAAAGAGCAGAGGCGATTGATTCTCTAAAAAACGTGATTTTGATGTAGGGGTGGGGTTTACCCCCACCCAAACCGAGCTAAAAATGTAACTTGTTTTTGGCTTGGGTGGGGGTAAACCCCACCCCTACAATAGAAACAATCGCCTCTACCCAAAGGGGGATTTTTACGTAACTTTCAGCTTAAACTTACCCACCAAAACGCTGAAATAGACAAAAAATAGAGATAATTCTCCCCTTTGGGGCAGAGGCTAAATAGCTACCTTTTTTTTTGAGAATCAAACTTTGTCAAAGTTATTTTAGGAATGAAAATAAAATAACATGATAATTTCACTCACGCGAAGCCACGCTGTAAGCGTCTGTTGGTATTGCCTAACCGCGTAAAAGCTCGATAACAGACGCTTACAGCGTGGCTAAATATTCTCAAGTTATTTTTTACTCGTTCCTTACGTATTTTATGAAGTTTCTACTTTCTTTTATTTTTCTATTTACCGCCTCTCACCTTGCCTGCGGACAAAATACACCTGCCGAGCTACCTGCAATAGAAACCAAAAAAGTTACGGCTGATTGGCGCATAGATGGACAAATAGGCGTAAGTACGAATGGGCAAGCCATTTTTTTGAACTTTGGCGGACCGAATATCCGTTTTCAGTACAAAAAAGTAGCTTGGGGCTTGAGTTTGTATCCTTCTTTGCGGTTTTTGGAAGATGCACCGCGTACTTTCATCTTGCCTACGCTCGGTTTTGGGGCATATCTACAATACAAAAAAATAGGGTTGATTTTGCCTATTTATTACAATGGTGTAAAAAATGAATGGATACCCAGTGCAGGACTTTCATATAAGTTGGGGAAATAATTGACCTTGCCTGCCTGCTAAGTATGCTTAAAAGTCAGTCTATGATGTGCCGTAAGTCCATGCATAGCTATGGCTCTTTTGTGCATTTTGGTAGGGTAGCCCATGTTCGTTTCCCAGCCATATTCGGGGTGTAGGCAGGCAAGGTCAGTCATGAGCGCATCTCGATAGTTTTTGGCAAGTACAGAGGCGGCGGCTATAGAGAGGTACTTGTCATCACCTTTGATGATGCAATAGTACGGAATATAGTTGTAAGGTTTGAATTTATTGCCATCTACCAAGAGCAGTTCAGGGACTATCGGAAGTGTATCAAGGGCGCGGTGCATAGCCTGAATACTTGCCTGCAAAATATTCCATTGGTCTATCTCAAGAGCCGAACATTCGGCTATTGTCCAAGCGAGCGCATTTTCTTTGATAATCACTTCAAGTTCGGTGCGTTTTTGGGCATTGAGTTGTTTGGAGTCGCGGAGGGCAGGCAAGGTAAAATCTTTGGGCAATACCACTGCCGCCGCCACTACAGGACCCGCCAAACAACCGCGCCCGACTTCGTCAAGTCCAGCCTCGATGTACTGAAGTGTATAAAAACTTTGAAGCATGGAGAGATTTACGATTTATGATTTATGATGTGCGATTTACGCGCATAAGGAACAAGTATAAAATAAGTTCATTTTTTTGGCACGCGGATAACGCGGATTTTACAGATGACAACGGATTTTTAAGTTTTAAAACCTAAAAATCCGTGAAAATCAGCCCTATCTGCGTTATCCGCGTGCTAAAAAGACAAGATATAAAAAGAGGAGGCTATTTAATTTACGTTCCTAAGTATTTTATTCGTAAATATTACTTCCCTTCCAAAATCGTATGCCCCATTTTGTCGCGTTTGGTCTTAAGGTAGCCTTCATTGTGAGGATTGGAAGGTATTTCTAAAGGAATAGACTCCACTACTTCCAAACCATACCCTATCATACCCGCACGTTTTTTGGGATTGTTGGAGATAAGGCGCATTTTAGCAACCCCCAAGTCGCGCAATATCTGCGCACCTACGCCATAGTCGCGTTCGTCCATTTTGAAGCCAAGCTGTAAGTTTGCCTGTACCGTATCGAGTCCTTGCTCTTGGAGTTTGTAGGCTTTGAGTTTATTGAGTAAGCCTATTCCGCGCCCTTCTTGATTGATGTAGAGGATAACGCCCTTGCCTGCCTGCTCTACTATCTGCATAGCTTTGTGAAGCTGTCCCCCACAATCACACCTGCAAGAGCCAAAAATATCGCCCGTAACGCAAGACGAGTGAACGCGCACAAGCACAGGTTCATCTTCTTCCCACGTCCCTTTGATGAGCGCGAGGTGAAGGTCGCCTGTATGTATCTGTCGGTAGGCAAGGAGTTGAAAATCACCCCATTGCGTAGGCATTTCTACCCCAATTTCGCGCTGTATCAGCGACTCTGTACGAAGTCTGTATGCTATCAGGTCTTCTATCGATACGAGTTTTAAGTTGAACTTATCTGCCACTTGCCTGAGCTGTGGGAGGCGAGCCATAGAGCCGTCATCATTCAAAATTTCTATCAGTACACCCGCGTGTGCCTTGCCTGCCAGCCGCGCCAAATCAACAGAGGCTTCTGTATGACCTGTCCTACGCAAAACGCCCCCTGTGCGGGCTTTGAGCGGAAATATATGTCCAGGTCGCCCCAATTCTTCAGGCTTGATGGCAGGATTTACGAGGGCTTGGATAGTCTTGGCGCGGTCTTGGGCAGAGATGCCTGTGGTACAGCCATGCCCCAGCAAATCGACCGAAACCGTAAAAGGCGTACTGTGTGTGGCGGTATTGTTGCCTACCATGAGGTCAAGATTCAGCTCGGCGCAACGCTCCTCTGTGATGGCTACACACATCAATCCCCTTGCCTCCCGAATCATAAAGTTGGCTATTTCGGGGGTGATATGCTCGGCAGCACAAATCATATCGCCTTCATTCTCGCGGTCTTCGTCATCTACGACTATGATGACTTCGCCTCGCTTGATAGCTTCGATGGCTTCTTCGATGGTGTCCAATTTTATTTTGTCCATATTTTATTTATAAAATAAAGATTAACAAATCATTAAGTTTTTTTTCTGAACTATATTGAAGTGTTATACGTAATTGTTTTAAGAAATTTAAATTTATTACAATATGTTTTTTTATGCTTTATCGTATTAGTAAACGTTTGAAAGCACAAATATAGCACAAAAAACATACAACACAAAGCATATTTGTATTATAGCGTGTAAAATGCTACGTTTTAAATGCGTATTCTTGATAAATAAATGACATATCTTACATTAGGTAATATTACCTATAGATAATAATTTTATATATTATCTCTAACTTAGCAAAAAAATAGCAAACAATTACGACAATATTATTACACATTTAAAATCTACCGCAACATGAATTCATTTAACTTAGCTATAGAGTACGCAAAACGCGCCCTGATGGTCGATGAGCGAAACTCTTTTGCTTATTGTACGCTTGCCGAAGCCTACGCTTCCAAACAAGATGACGAAGGATTTTACAAAAACCTTGAGCTTGCTATGCAGTATGGCTACCCTGCTTGGGAACAACTCGATGAATATGTCTATGAAAAGTATGCCAAACAAACCCGCTTCCAAAAAGTAATCTCTAAATACCGCAAATAATGAAACCAAAAGTGTGTATCATTGGCGCGGGTTCTTCGGGTATAGTCGCCTGCAAAGTCCTACAAGCGCACGGACTTGCCTACGACTGCTACGAAAAAGGGACAGGCATTGGGGGAAATTGGCGTTATCAAAACGACAATGGTATGTCAGCCGCTTACAGGTCATTGCACATCAATACCTCTAAGACCATG
The DNA here is from genome assembly GCA_013298105.1 of Cytophagales bacterium. Classification (GTDB taxonomy): domain Bacteria; phylum Bacteroidota; class Bacteroidia; order Cytophagales; family Microscillaceae; genus RDXI01. The sequence goes on along the minus strand of JAAFJK010000081.1, from coordinate 1,674 downwards.
ATGGCATATTCGGACTATCCTATGCCTATTTCTTATCCCGACTATCCACACCATAGCCAAGTCCTTGCCTACTTTGAGGACTATGCCACGCATTTTGACATAAGAAAAAATATTATCTTCCAGACGGCTGTCATAGATGTAAGCAAACAGCCTGACAATACCTATATCATCACCACTGATAAAGGCGAAATCCGCCACTATACGGCTGTCATAGTAGCGAACGGACATCATTGGAATCCACGCTACCCTGAACCTGCTTTTGAAGGGACTTTTCAAGGCGAAACTATCCACGCCCACGCCTACAAAACGCCCGATATACTCCAAAACAAAAACGTCCTCGTAGTAGGCATAGGCAACTCTGCCCTTGACATAGCTTGCGAAGCGGCTCGACTGAATACAGGCAAGGTTTTTCTCTCTACCCGAAGGGGGGCGCACATCATACCAAAGTACGTCTTTGGACTGCCTTTTGATATGCTCGGCAAGGCAAATCTCTCGTTTTTCCCGATGTGGCTGAAGCGTAAACTGCTGGCTACTAATCTTTTCATAGCACGCGGTAGGCAGGCAAGTTATGGTGTACCAAAGCCTAAGCACCCACTTTTGGCAGAACACCCCACCATTTCTCAAGATTTCCTAAGCCTCGCAGGACATGGCAAAGTAGCCGTAAAGCCTGATATACGCGCATTGGCAGGCAAGGAAGTGATTTTTCAAGATGACAGTACAGAGGCGATAGACCTCATAGTCTATGCTACAGGCTACAAGATTTCGTTTCCTTTTTTTAAGCCTGACTTCATCAACAGCCCCCAAATAGAAGAAACAAACGACTTTCCGCTCTACAAGCGTGTGGTACACCCCACGCACGAAAACCTGTTTTTTGTGGGGCTTTGCCAACCACTTGGCGCGATAATGCCTTTAGCTGAAATCCAATCTGAATGGATAGCACGACTGCTGGCAGGAGAGGTGGCACTACCAAGCCCCGCATACAGGACAAAGTGTATAGAGGCAGAACAAAAAGCCCTGAAAAAACGCTACAATCATTCCAAACGCCACACCATTCAAGTAGATTTCCTTACCTACCTGAACGACATCAAGCGCGAAATGAAACAAATGCGCATGAAGTAGATTTTTGCGTCATTCGTTGTCGGTATTCGAAAAGTGCAGGCAAGGCTTTGATTTCATACACCCACTGTTCCAAGTTTATTTTACAAAAAATACTGTTTCAAGTTTAGCGAAGCGAACTTGGAAAAATGGGAAATTGCGCAACAAAAAATAGTTTTTTAATTATAAATACCTTACAATCAGATGTTTGACAAACTAAAAATGTTAAATGCTCCCTGATAAATGTTAAACGATAAACGTTACATGACAAACATAGACACCATTCTTGAGCAATATTGGGGCTACAAACAGTTCAGACCATTGCAAGCCGACATCATACAGTCGGTGCTGGCAGGCAAGGATACTATTGCCCTTTTGCCCACAGGGGGAGGCAAGTCGGTTTGTTTTCAAGTACCTGCTATGGCACTCGAGGGGATTTGTATAGTCGTGTCGCCTTTGATAGCTTTGATGAAAGACCAAGTAGAGCAACTCTTGAGGCGCGGGATTTTTGCTACAGTGGTGTATTCGGGTATGGACTTCAGGCAGATAGACAAAGTGCTTGATGAGTGTGTGAGTGGA
>JAAFJK010000223.1:7797-9219 GCA_013298105.1 Cytophagales bacterium | reverse complement strand
CAATGAAATTGACTTTCAAACCAATAGACACAAAAAACAAAGGCGCGAAGATATTACTCACAAAATCATGTATGATTTCTTTGGTTTTTTTGCTCATGTGGATAGAGTCGCCCAGCGCAATCCCTACGATAAATGCCCCAAAAATAGCATGGATTCCTATAAACTCCGTAAAAGACGCACCCAAAAAACCCAACGTAATGGCAAACGAGAGAATCCCTCCAGGGAAAGACACTTGTTTATTTACCCAAGGCAAGATATTGTCAAGCATTCGCCTTCCCAAAGTAAGCATCAAGACTGCAAAAGAAAGCGTGGCTACTATAGTAAACTGTATATTTTGCCCTGCGGAGGGCTTCATCATACCAAGCACAAGCGAAAAGAAAATCCAGCCCACAATGTCATCTATCATAGCCGAAGCAATGATGAGCATACCTACATTGGATTTGAAAAGCCCCAAATCCATCAGGGTACGCGCTATGACAGGCAGGGCTGTGATAGAAAGTGCTGTGCCGATAAAAAGTGAAAATATGAAATTACTTTCTTGGACACCAAAAAAATAAGGGAAGTAATAAGTCAGTGTAAAACCCGTAGTAAAAGGTACAAGTATTCCTAAAAGGCTGGTAGAAAGTGCTTTACGTCCTTGATGCAATACTGTCCTAAGTTCTACTTCAAGCCCCGCCACAAACAATAACAACACTACAGACATAGAGGTAAGCCCATGCAAAGCTATCGGAACGCCCCCTTTTTGTGGGAAAACTTCTGTCATAGTTGCGGGAAAAAGCGTTCCTAAAATGGTAGGTCCCAATAATATCCCTGCTAAAATTTCGCCTATTACGGCGGGTTGTTTTACTTTCTTTACCAGTTCCCCAAAGAGCTTTCCCAACGCCAGCATGATGCTGATTTGTAGGAAAAATATAACGACTTCATGGTGGCTTAATGTAGGCATACTGTTTTTTATCTTATCTAAAAACTAATCTATCTGCAAATAAAGTACCTTTTTTTGGTTTTAGCAAAAAAGAGTTGTATATCATGTATCATTTATCAGGGAACACGCCTGATAAAAAAGCCCGTACCCAAAGCTCGCGGTTTTTTTGTGGTCTTATTACAAAACAATACTTTGTAGAATTTTGAGATAAAAAATACTAATGCTAACGGATTGTGTGGTATGGTAACAAAAAACCTGAAATAGAGCTGTTTTAGGCACTACCACACAATCCAATAGTATCAGAATGGTTTATAGTGCCAAAATTGATTAGTGGTCAGTCTTAGTTAAATGTTCGTTTTTTTTCGGTTGGCAATCCGCTTGCGGTTGTCAATCCGAAAAAAAGACAGCGAACAAATAAGAAAGACTGACCATTAGTAGTGTATATGATAAGTAACTGCATAATCCTGTAGGCGTTTTTTCTTTTTTCCCACGTTGTCAAT
>JAAFJK010000223.1:0-7787 GCA_013298105.1 Cytophagales bacterium | reverse complement strand
AAAACAGTCATTGTACCAAAACTTAACAGAAATACCATTGGTTGTTGATACTTTGGTTGATTAATGTGTTGTTTGCGGTCTATTGTTAAACAAATGGGGAGTAAAATAAAAACAGCGAAAGCCCCCTGCGAGCTTCCGCCATGTACTTTAGCTACCAAAAGGTATTGGTCTTTCAAAAGCAAGTTCTGCCTCATAATGTCCGTGCATAGGAGGTAGATATTGCACGAATCGCCAGCCTTGTCGAGCGTGTTCTTCTACTATCTCATGGTGGCTTTGCTTGGGTTTGCCTGTCCACATACTTATTTTGAGCTTCACAAATTTATATTCGTAAGTTGTCATGGGTTGGGTTCTTTTGGGTTTAGTTCTTCGTTGGTATTTTCGTTACGCTTGGGCAAACGCCCATTTTTCAGTAGAGCTTGGTGTATGATCCACTCTATTTGCCCATTGGCACTCCTAAACTCATCTGCCGACCATTTTTCTATGGCATCAAGCAAATCCGCGTCGAGGCGCAGGGCAAAGGCTTTCTTCTTTGCCATAATCGTAGGGGATTATTGATGAAGTGTACCTGTATTGATTACGGGCGTTACATCTTTGTCAGAGCAAAGCACCACCATAAGATTGCTTACCATAGCCGCCTTTTTGTCATCATCAAGCTCAATGATGTTCTTTTTGCTCAACTCCGAAAGAGCCATTTCCACCATACTTACTGCCCCTTCCACTATTTTTTGGCGTGCCGCTATGATGGCAGTCGCTTGCTGTTTGCGGAGCATGGCTTGGGCTATCTCGGTAGCGTAGGCAAGGTAGCCTATGCGTGCCTCTATGACCTTGATGCCTGCCATGTGCAGGCGTTCGGATAGCTCTGCTTCGAGCTGATGATTTACTTCGTTTGTACCTGCACGTAGCGTAACTTCAGCGTGGTCTTCTATGTTGTCATAAGGATATAGCCCTGCCAATTTGCGCAAAGCCGCATCAGCTTGTAGTTTTACAAAGTTTTCGTACTTATCTACTTCAAAGAGTGCCTTGTACGTATCTTCTACCTGCCATACCAAAATGGCACTAATCGTGATAGGATTGCCGAGTTTGTCATTCACTTTCAGGCGGTCGCTCTCAAAGTTATGCGCCCTGAGCGATACTTTGCTACGCGAGAAAAAAGGATTTGCCCAAAAGAAGCCGTTATTTTTTACAGTGCCTTTGTACTCACCAAAAAGCACCATTGCCACTGAGCCATTTGGATTGATGGCAAAAAAGCCAATACTTATCAAAAAAACGATAAGCAACAATAACACGCCTACAAAAGCAAATATACCGCTTGAGCTGTCGGCTATATTTGCACCTGCCATGAATGACACTACACTTGCGCCCAGCAGTACGAAAAGCAAAAACAACATTACATAGCCGTTTTGGGGAGTGAATTTTTTTTCTAAAGAGTTCATGATTTTTATTTAGATAAATATTGATGTTTTTATGATATTATTTTAATATCACTTTCATATATATTAGACGTAAGCCCGAAAAATTTGTTACAAAGTTTTGAAAAAAAACTTGCCTGCCCACAGTACACAGTGGGCAGGCAAGTTTTTTAATATGTTATATCTTTGTATTATAACTACATCACTTATTTAGTGATAAGAGCTTCCAGACGCGCTTTGTATTTTTTAGCGTTAGTTACTTCTGTATTCGCAGCAGGAAATTCTTTGATAGTGCGTTCGTATGCCTCTATTGCCTCTTTGTATTTTTTCTGTAGTTCATACACGAGTGCAAGTTTTTGCAAATATACGGGCGTGAACTGTTCGTTGGCTTGATAGTTAGCCGCTTTGCCGTAATAAGTAGCCGCATCTTCGAGTTTATTCAGCTCAAGGTACGCATCTCCAAGCATACAATACGCACGAGGCTGTGTAAGATAGTCGCCTGCATTGTATTGCTTAAGTACATCTATAGCTTTTTGGAAACTTTCTTTCTTGCCTGCCGCCGCACCTTCTTTGAGGTATGCCGCGCCTGCATAGAAGCGAGCTAAATTGCCAGCTTTGGTACTTGGATAGTCTTTGATGATTTGCTCAAGCCCACGATAAGTTTTGTTGCCTTTGAGTGCAAGTCGGACAGAATCGGCTTCCAAAAAAGTAACAGGCGCAAAGAGGTCTTTTTGAGCTTCTTCTTCTTGCTGACCTGCAAAATAATTGTAAGCATAATATATAGCTACAAGGGCTACAGCGGCAAGGGCTATCCACATAAATAGCTTACCGTTGCGTGCCAAAAAATCTTCTGTATCAAAAGGTTTTTGTGAAGTAGATGCTGGCGTATTGAGCAATTCTGCGTTGGTTTTTGTTTTACTCATGGTACTTTCGTTTTTGGAGGTGCAAAATTAGCAAAGAAGATTGAAATATAAAAATAAATTTTCAAATTTAAGTTGTGAGAATTATTTTTTTTACACTTCTTTATTTTTAATCATTGATTATCAAGTATTTAGGTATATAAATAAAATCCTAAAAATCGCACTACCCGCAGGCAAGTATAAACCTTACTTGCCTACCCACGCGAGGCTGATATGATGTCCCACGCCCAGTCCGCTTTGGGAGGCAAGGGCATAATCTATGTGCATTTGTTTGAAAACCAAACCCACGCCCCCAAATTGCGCAAAAGTTTGGGTATTGTTGGCGGTTTTTCCGTCAGCTTGTAGTCCTGTACGGACTGTGATATTTTTGTGGAGGCGATAAGCCACACCCACGCGAGGCGAAACAGGCATTTGCAAAGTCGCCCTTGCCTCCCCAAACAGCGAAAGGCTCTCTATAGGTTGGTAGGCAAGCCCAAGACTAATCGTAGTCGGTATATCATAGCGTGTGCCTGCATTGTCTTTGAAGGCACTTTGCGTAAAGTTATAAATATGCGCCCCCAATTTGAGGTACTTGCTCAAAGGCACTTGCGCCCCAAACTCAAACGTAAGCCTTGCCTGACTACCCAGTGAACTTTGCGCAATTTGCACAAAATTTGCCTTCATAGCCACCGAAAGTTTTTCAAATTTATAGGCGTAGGCAAGTCCTGCTTTAGTTTCGCTATAAATCTTATCGCCAAAGCGAGATATTTGTATGCCTGCCATGCCTTTTTTTACGTTCTGCACGTAGGCAAGGTTGAATACACTAAAGTTGCTTATCAGCAAAGGTGAGCTATGCGAACTGAACCCGACCGCATATTTTTCAATGCCTGTCATGCCCGCAGGGTTGTTGCCTACTGCCCATACATCAGCCAGCGTAGCGGTAGCATTGCCAATTCCCCAACCTTTTGCGCCCACTTGGTACGCATCTATTTGTGCTTGGGCAGGCAAGGACAAATAAACCAAAAACGAAAATACAAGTAAAATACGCATCATATCTTATCTTTTTTGCAAAGATAAGGGATATGTATTTATTTGAATATTTTGTTTTCGTTAATTTTATGTTTTGCATAAAATTTGCAGGGAAAAAACCAATACATTTGGTTTTTTAGAAAAAAAACTATTTCTTTGCGCAAACTTTCAAAAACCGCAAACGCTCATGCTTCTTGATACTCTACCCGCAGACCAATTCTTGACCTTTTCAGGCGCGGCAGTTGTAAGCCTTATATCCCTTACCGTAATGGAAGTGGTGTTAGGGATTGACAACATTGTCTTTATCTCTATCGTGGCAGGCAAGTTGCCCAAAGAAGACCAGCCACGCGCCAGACGCTTAGGCTTGATTTTAGCTATCATTCCGCGTGTTATTTTGTTGTTGGGTATCGCTTGGCTGATACAGTTGAAGCAACCTGTTTTGATAGTAGAGGCACTGCATATCCACATGAGTTGGAAAGACATTATTTTGATGATAGGTGGTATGTTTTTGCTTTATAGCAGTACAAACGAGATTCACCATAAGCTCGAAATAGAAGGCAAAAATAAAAAACAAGTCCGCAAAGAGGCAAAAGATGCCAAAGCAGAGGCAAAGAAAAATAAAGCGGCGGTTTTTGCCAGAGCTATGCTACAGATTATACTATTGAATATTGTATTCTCTTTTGATTCGGTACTTACGGCTGTAGGGCTTGTCGACCCAAGTCGCATTGACATTATGATTATTGCGGTATTGGCATCTACTTTAGTGATGATGCTTTTTGCCAAAGGCATAGCAGACTTTGTGAACAATCACCCCACTGTCAAAATGTTGGCTTTGTCGTTCTTACTTATGATTGGGTTCTTGCTTGTAGCCGAAGCCTTCCACGTAGAAGTACCAAAAGCGTATGTATATTTTGCGATGGGCTTTTCGCTTTTTGTAGAAGTGCTGAACCTCCGTATGGCAAAAGCCGCTGCATTGAAGCACCCGCACGAAGATGATGATGACGAGGACACAGGCAATATCGTTCAACACATATAAATGATTTAAGATACTTGTAGAACAGGCTTCCAGCCTGTTTTTTTAATAGACTTCTTGCGAAAGTGCTATTTTTGATACCTCAACCCTGCCCTTCTCCAAATGGAGAAGGGTTAAAAATACTTTCGCAAGAAGTCTAATATTTTGCCTCAGTGTCTAAAAAAACAATCCCTCCACAAAAGTTTCTAAAACTGCCTGATTGCCTGATGTCTCGAGCGTATGGGTAGGCAAGGTGGAGGATTGATTCAGCCAAGCGTATTTTTCAAGCAAAGCTTTTGTTTGGCGAGCTACCGCAGGGGCAGGATTCAAAAAACTTGCCTGCCCACCTACTATAGCCTCCATCTGTGGGAGTAGGAAAGGATAGTGTGTACAGCCCAGCACTATCTGGTCGACCTTGTATGCCAATAAATTGCCTAAATATTCCTGCAAAAGCGCGATAGTTTCAGGCGAATCCATCGCTTGATTTTCTACCGCTTCTACCAAGCCATAACCCACTTGAGTAAAAACCTCAATTTTGCTATTCGTGGTATAGTAGGCACGAATGTCTTGAAATTTATCGCTATTCAAGGTACTTTGGGTAGCCAAAACGCCTACTTTGCCTGTCCGAGTGTATAAAGTAGCAGGCTTTATGGCAGGCTCAATGCCTACGAAAGGGATAGTATAATGCGCTCTCAAATAGTCTATAGCGGCTATGGTAACTGTATTGCAGGCTACCACGATTATTTTTGCACCTTTGTCAATCAAATGCTTTACGATATTTTCGCTCAACGTGATTATCTCAGCTTTTGAGCGCGTACCATAAGGGCAGTTGGCACTATCAGCATAATACATAGTGGATTCGGCAGGCAAGATTTTGCGTATCTCTTGCCAGACCGATAAGCCTCCTAAGCCCGAATCAAAAATCCCTATAGGCTGTGTGTGCATAGCTTTTGCAGGCTAAAATTTGCTGGGTGCTTTTCTGAAAGTGTTGTGTTTGAGGGGTTTATAGATTTTGTACTTGCCTACCCCCCACCTATGCAGGCGGTACGTAAGCGATACGCGCAATACGCCAAAGCCGTACTTCATACTGCGTTTGAAGTTGATGCTACTGGCTTCGTCAAAATATTTGGTGGGACAAGTTACTTCGCCTATCATGAAGCCTGCATAAGCTATCTGCCCCAACATCTCATTGTCAAACACAAAATCGTCTGAGTTTTCGGCTAAAGGCAGTGCTTCTAATACTTCCCGACTGAAGGCGCGATAGCCTGTATGATACTCGGCTAATTTCTGCCCCATCAGCAGGTTTTGAAAAAAAGTCAAAAACCGATTGGCAATATATTTATACATAGGCATACCGCCCACAAGTGCACCTTTGCCCAAGATACGCGAACCGAGCATCACATCATGCACCCCACGCGCGATAGGATATACCATGGCTTCCAAAATCAGGGGCGTATATTGATAGTCAGGGTGAAGCATCACGACTACATCTGCACCTATGGCTAAGGCTTTGGCATAGCACGTTTTTTGATTGCCTCCATAGCCTTTGTTTTTATCGTGGCGAATGACATGATGGATACCCAAGCGTTTGGCTACTTCAAAAGTATCGTCTTTGGAGTGGTCATCTACCAATATGACCTCATCAACTATCTCAAATGGAATCTCGCTATAGGTTTTTTCCAATGTTTCGGAAGCATTGTAGGCGGGCATCACGACCACGATTTTCTTGCCATTTATCATGTATTTTAGGTAGGAGGTTTGAGGTAAGAGGTACGAAATTAAAATACTTAGGTGTTTGGTGGGACACCAAACGTTATTATTCAGACAAATTCAAAATTGTTTTACAGGGTGCAAAATTAACTAAAAAAAATGATTTATACACAAGAGCGTAAGGCGCAAAGTTATAGGGTTTGGTTCTTTATTTTAAATAAAAATCTGATTATCAATGTTTTGTATAATTTATAACCGTTCCTTAAAATGGGTACATTTTTTGTAACATCATCTCCAAACGCTTGACTATGAAAAACCTATTCTACAATAACCTGTTAATTCTTGGTTTTACTTTTTTATTCCTTTGGCTTGTGTCGCTTATTCCGTTTAAGTTTGATGCGTTTGACCCCATCAGCAAAGCCTTTTCAGATTTTGATTTGAGCGATATTGTATTTTCGCGCTTGCAAGAAGATGCCAAAGCGGATACTGACGTGGTACTTGTAAACCTGAGTGTACCTCCGAATGTAGATAGGGCAGAGCTTGCGCAAATCATTGACAGCATCAATCAACATAAGCCTGCAGTGATAGCTATTGACGCTTTTTATCGTAAACTCCGCGCACCCGAAGATTCTACCCAAACTATGAATCCTGCGGATAGTTTGTTGGCAGACGCACTCGGCAGGGTAAAAAACTTAGTGCTGGTAACGGGTTTACAGAAATACAATGCCAAAAAACAGCAGTACGACTCTTTGGAAATTTCGCACCCCTTATTTTCCAAAAAAGCCCACCTTGCCTACGCCAGCCTCACGACCGCAGGCGAGGGCAATATGAGTGAATTTTTGACTTGCCGTTCGTTCATACCCAAAGCCAAAGTACAAGGCAAGACTGAAGTAGCCTTCGCGGTAAAAATAGCTGAAATATATGCACCCAAAAAGGCAGAGCGGTTTTTAAAAAGAAACAATGTATCTGAATACATCAACTATCAAGGCAATATAGGCTTCCGCGAAAGTGATAAACCTGTCTATACGGCTATAGACTTTCATCAGGTCTTGGGGGGGCAGTTTGAGCCAAATATCATCAAAAACAAGATTGTGATTTTGGGCTATATGGGCAAGCAATTAGCCGAAAAATCTTTTGATGATAAATTTTATACGCCTTTGAATAAAAACTATGTAGGCAAAAGTACGCCCGATATGTATGGCGTGATTGTCCATGCAAATATCGTTTCTATGATATTAAAAGAGGCATATATTTATGAATTGCCTGATTGGTTGAATATTGGCATCATGGTTTTGGCGGCTTTTTTGAGTATTTCGCTTTTTTCTTACTTCTTCCGCAATTTGGGCTATTGGTATGATGCCGTAACGATTATTTTTCAGTTTTTGATTAGTTTCTTGCTTTTTACCTCTACAGTGTATGCGTTCATGGCATATAGAATAAAAATAGATACTTCGCTCGCTATTGGGGCGGTGGTATTTTCGGGTTTGATAGTAGAGATTTATTATGGTTTGATTTACAAGCTATTGAATAAATTAGTCAAAAAACGAAATGATTGATGAGTCCTATCCGCGTGCTAAAAAAGCAAAATATGAAAAGATGAAGTTGTTAAATTACCATTCCCTAATTCTTTTTGCGCAAATTTTCAGGCATGGGAGTTCGTGCGGGTAGTTCGTTTAGATTATTCATTTTGTCTTTTAAGTTTTGTCTTAACTTTCGTTGATAGTTGAA
>JAAFJK010000622.1 GCA_013298105.1 Cytophagales bacterium | reverse complement strand
CGAGCATCGTATAAGCATCATGCCAACCTTTGTTTTGGGCATTCAGCAAAAGCCTTTCAAAAAGCGAATGACTTAGATTGTGAATCCCAACCGCTTTGAGTTCTTCACTTTCTACTTTGCAAAAGTGCATAGGTTGTGTTACGACAGCAGGCAGTTGTTTTTCATCTCCAATCAAAATAAACCGCTTAAAATTGGGCAAAATGCCTACCAAAGCAGGCTCAAGCAACTGAGAGGCTTCATCAACTATCAGCGTATCAAAGCCTTGCAAAAGATTGATGTATCTGTAGAAAGAGGCAACAGTCGACACAAATACACGCTTATCGCGGAAAGTGTGGCGCATATTCTCCAAGCCTTCTACAGCTTTGAGGCTTTTATCGTGGTATTGGTCATTTTCTTCAATATTGCCTAAGCGCACAAAATCGCCTGCACAAGCATCTGCCACTTTTTGGCAAATTTCGTCTGTGGCGCGGTTCGTGAAAGCAAGTAAGACGATTTTTTCTTGTGTATGGTGGTAGAGATAATGCACCATATTGCGGAGCATTTTCGAGGTTTTGCCTGTGCCAGGAGGTCCTTGAAGGAGAAAATAATCGCGGGCAGAAAGTGCGCGATTCAATATTTGGTTTTGGTTTTCGCTCAAGGTATGCGTATAATCTACCTTGAGATTTGTATCAAAACGCGGTTGCAACTGCCCATAAATCCGTTCTTTGTGGGTAGCCGAAGCCCCCAAAAAAGTCGTAAGTGAAGCATATTGGTCTGCATAGCCTTTTTCCATCAGATTCGGCTCGACAGCCCATTCAAGATACCTTGCAAAAAATTTGGCATCTAAAGCCTTGTTCCAAATCTTGAGCAAAATTCGGTTGGGGTGAATCTCCAAAATACTGCCCTTCAGCAGTTGGTAGCGTTGGGGCGTGGGATTTTCCACGTCTTCTACAGGGTACAGCAACACTATATCGCCTGCCCGAAATGCCGAAACGCCGTCAGTAGCATTGCGCAGAAATGTAACCTCTCCCGCAGGAAAGTTCGAGTTTGGCATATCCAACGTAAGCGGATAAAGGATAGAAAATTGTTCCATCTTCTCGGCAGGTGTATTGCGCCAAAGTCCCGCAAAACCTTGTGCGGGTTCATTGCCCGAAATGCCTCCTACTTTGGCGACTTGTTGCTCACGCGCCACGAGTCCCATTTGGGTAGCATAATAAACCTTGTCCAAATCTGAAGCAGTGCGCCAACGTTGTGCAAAATAATGTATGTCTTTGGTGATGAAGGGAGGCAAGTCGAGTTTCTCCAATCTTGCAAGGATAGTATCATATACATCAGGTTTTCCCTGTGCTATCTGCCAATCCAAATACACGATACAGTTCCTGATATAAGACGCATCTTGCCTTTCAAAATTCAGCTTTCCGCAGTCGCGCATGGGCGTAAAAGCGTCTTCTGAATAGAGTATCGAACTTACGCCATTTCGAGCTTGAAAAGTGCTGTCTATCAGCATATTGTAGCACGCCACCTGTGCGAGATGCGCCACTTTCGCGGGAGTGCTTTTGGCATTGGGGTATTTCCCGCTTTTGAGTTCTAAGATGTCCTTTCGGGCAGGCAAGTCGGGGTATTCTATCAGCATATCGAGCCTTCCCTGCAGTCCGTACCTATTGGAGATGAAGGTGGGTTCTGTCGTGATATTTTCAGCCTGATAACGCTCCACTACCTTTTGCAAAGTCTTGAATTGTGCTTCGGCTTGAGTGCGTGTGTGTGTGATTTCGGCATTGGTGAGGTCGAGCATAGCCGCCTCAAGTTGGGCATCTTGCCACACTTCTGCAAAAAGTGCTTCAAAAGTGGCGGTACGATTTTCGAGCAGATTGTCGAGCATCTTGTTCACGATATTTCCTGTAAAAGTCGCGGGAGAACCCTCAAAAAAACGAATACGCTTCAGGAAATTCAAATGTGCCGATTTGCGGTGGTCTTCCATAAAACAGCCCGCTATCGCAGTCGCATCTATCAGGTAGTCAGGCGTTACAATCATGAGGCTTTCCATCGTGGTCGCAAAATGCCCTTCCTCCAATTTTTCAAGATTTGTAAAGCAAACTAACTGGTGCGGTTTTGTCAAATAAACGCAATGATTGCTCAAGTCAAAACTTCGGAATTGTTGCCCTGTAGCGGTATTGTAGTAAGGAATATCTTGAACAGTCAGTTGGATTTTGCCAAAGTCTTCTGTATCGCAGGCAAGGACAATCTTGCCTACCCCGCGTGCATCTTTTTCGTGCTGTCCCTTTTCGGCAATGGTCGCGTATAGGTAGGCAAGGCGGTCTGTGGGGGTTTCTTTGACTGTGAGTTCGGGGAGTTCTACCAAGCTGTACCTTGCCTGCAACTCCGCACTTGCCTGCTCCTCGCTGAAGTCCACCACGAGTTCTGTAAGTGTCTTGAGGGCAATCAAATAAAACTCCTCTGTGGGCTGAAATTTAGGGCTAACCACACTTCGCCTCAGCAATCGCCTCAAAGACTGTAGATGTTGCTCACGTTCATCTCCCAAGCCGTAGGCTTGCGCCAAAAAGCTAATTTTGGCAAACCAACCCGTAAAAATCTGTCTTTCGCGCTGTTCTGTGAGTAGATTCAGGAGTGAAAGTAGGAGCGTGTGCATTTGGCGCATAGCGTCCTTGTAGTTGGTTTCGGAGGCAAGTACGCGCAAATTGTCTAAGTAATATTGGGCTTCGAGTGCGTTGAGTGGCTTGGTGGTCATAGTTTGCAAAGATAGTAGGAAAATTTGGATTTTTTAAGGGGTTGTGGTATCTTTGCGTGTGTTGTGTGGGTAGGCAAGATTTTTCTTGTACTTCAAACTTTTAAACGCCTT